>JAUNTV010000189.1 GCA_030538515.1 Paracoccus sp. (in: a-proteobacteria) | reverse complement strand
CTGGCCTATTGTTCCGAGGATCGCAAGCATGACGGCATCCTGAACGGCCGCTCGATCGAGGAAAACATCACCATCTCGGCCCGCAGGCACTGGTCGCGCGCAGGCTTCACCCGGCCCGCGCGCGAAGCCGCCACCGCCGAGGAACAGATCAAACGCCTGCGCGTGCGCACGCCATCCCGCCATCAGGATATCGTCAACCTGTCGGGCGGGAACCAGCAAAAGGTCATCCTGGGCCGCTGGCTGGCCGAAAAGGGTATCCGCGTGCTGATCATGGACGAGCCGACGCGCGGCATCGACGTGGGCGTCAAATCCGAGATCTACGACCTGATCTACGGGCTGGCCGAACAGGGGATGACGGTTCTGGTCGTGTCCAGCGAACTGCCCGAGGTCATGGGCATCTGTGACCGCGTGATCGTCATGTGCGGCAAGCGTATTCGCGGCGCGTTCGACCGCGCGGATTTCAATGAAACAACCCTGCTGGATGCCGCGCTGCCCGACGGGCAGTTCGCCGGCACCGCAGCCTGAGGACAGAGGGCCGCGATGACCAATACCGCCAAGAAAATCCTGTTGGGGGAACAAGGGCTTGTGGTGATCTTTCTGATCGCGCTCGTGCTGGTTTCCATTTTCGTGCCGAACTTCCTGTCGCAGCGCAATATCGTGGGGCTGCTGCAAGCCGTGGTCACGGTGGGCATCGTCGCCTGCACGATGATGCTGTGCCTGGCGACGCGGGATTTCGACCTTTCGGTTGGCTCGAACGTCGCCTTTTCCGGCATGATCGCGGTGATGGTCAGCAATGCCACAGGCTCGATCCCGCTTGGGCTGGCGGGGGCGGTGCTGGCGGGGGGCTTCGTGGGCCTGTTCAACGGCGTGGTGATCGCAAAGCTGAATATCAACGCGCTGATCACCACGCTGGCCACCATGCAGATCGTGCGGGGGCTGGGGCTGATCGTCTCGGACGGGCGCGCGGTCGGCATCAAGGACCCCGGCTTCTATAATATCGCGCTGTCCAAGGTTTACGGCATTCCGGTGCCGATCATCGTTCTGGGGCTGGCCTTTCTGATCTTCGGCATCATCCTGAACCGCACCGTCTTCGGGCGCAATACGCTGGCCATCGGCGGCAATCCCGATGCCGCGCGGCTGGCAGGCGTCAGGGTCGACCGAACGCGCATCGCCATTTTCGCGCTGCAAGGCGTGATGTGCGCGATTGCCGGGATTCTGCTGGCATCGCGCATCACCTCGGGCCAGCCCAATGCGGCCATCGGGCTTGAGCTTTCGGTGATTTCCGCCTGCGTTCTGGGGGGCGTGTCGCTGGCTGGCGGGCGGGCGACCATGACCGGCGTGATCGTGGGGGTGCTGATCCTGGGCATCGCGGAAAACGTGATGAACCTGCTGAACATTCAGGCATTCTACCAATATGTCGTGCGCGGCATGATCCTTCTTTTCGCCGTGCTGCTGGACAATCTGCGCAGCAGCAGCACTTTGCGGCGTTAAGCCGCCCTACCTTGCAGGAGCAATTCCGTTGAAGATTACCGCGCTCAAGACTTTTATCGTGCCGCCGCGCTGGCTGTTTCTGAAGATCGAGACCGACGCCGGCATCAGCGGCTGGGGCGAGCCGGTCGTGGAAGGCCGTGCCCTGACCACCGAGGCTGCCGTTCATGAACTGTCGGACTATCTGATCGGTCAGGACCCGCTGCGTATCGAAGATCACTGGCAGGTCATGTATCGCAGCGGCTTCTATCGCGGCGGTCCCATTCTGATGAGCGCCATCGCCGGGATCGATCAGGCGCTTTGGGATATCAAGGGGCGCGCCTATGGCCAGCCCGTGCATCAGTTGCTGGGCGGGCCGTGCCGCGACCGGATCAGGGTCTATTCATGGATCGGGGGCGACCGCCCCGCAGACGTGGCGGATGCGGCGGTCTCGGCGGTCGAGCGCGGCTTCACCGCCATCAAGATGAACGGCACCGAGGAATTGCAGATCGTCGACAGCCACGCGGGCATTGACGCGCTTGTCGCCCGCGTGGGCGCGATCCGCGATGCGGTCGGCCCCCATATCGGCATCGGCGTCGATTTCCACGGCCGCGTGCAGCGCCCGATGGCCAAGGGCCTGATCCGCGAATTGGAACAATTCCGCCTGATGTTCATCGAGGAACCGCTTCTGTCGGAAAACCTTGACGAGATTGCCGAGATCACGCGGGGTATCTCGACCCCGATCGCGCTTGGCGAAAGGCTTTATTCGCGTTGGGATTTCGTGAAGGTGCTGGAAAGCCGGGCAGTCGATATCATCCAGCCCGATCTTAGCCATGCAGGCGGGATCACCGAATGCCGCAAGATCGCCGCCATGGCCGAGGCTTACGACGTGGCCCTTGCGCCGCATTGCCCGCTTGGCCCGATTGCGCTGGCGGCAAGCCTTCAGGTCGATGCGGTCAGCCATAATGCCTTCATCCAGGAGCAATCGCTTGGCATTCACTATAACCATGGCCGCGACCTGCTGGATTACCTGATCGACCCGGATGTGTTCACCTATGCCGACGGGATGGTGGATATCCCGCAAGGCGTGGGTCTTGGGGTCGAGGTCAACGAAGAAGCCGTGATCGAGGCGGCGAAAACCGGTCATCGCTGGCGCAACCCCGTGTGGCGGCACAAGGATGGCAGCGTGGCGGAGTGGTGAGCATGGGGCGACTATCGGGGCGTTTCATCGCCGTGACCGGGGCGGCGCAGGGCATTGGCGCGGCCATCGCGCGTGCCTTCCGGGCCGAGGGGGCCGATCTTTTCCTGCTGGATCTGGACGGTGCGCTGCTGGCGGAAACCGTGGCCGGGCTGCGCGCCGCGCCGGGCGGGGCGATGATCACGGCTGAGGCGGATATCGCCGATGACGCGCAGGTCGCCCGCGCCTTCGCGCATGCCGCTGCGACCGCCGGAAGGCCGCTTGACGGGCTGGTCAACAATGCCGGGGTGAATGTGTTTCACACCCCGCTTGAGACCCCGGACGCGGAATGGCGGCGCAATTTCGCGGTCAATCTGGATGGGGCATGGTCCTGCGCGCGGGCGGTTCTGCCGGGGATGCAGGGCCTTGGCCATGGGGTGATCCTGAATATCGCCTCGACCCATTCCTTTACCATCATTCCGGGCACCTTCCCCTATCCGGTGGCCAAGCATGCGCTGCTTGGCCTGACGAAATCGCTGGCGCTGGAATATGCGGCCCAGGGCATCCGCGTGAACGCCATCGCGCCGGGCTATGTGATGACGCAGAAGAATATCGATTACTGGAACAGCCAGCCCGACCCCAAGGCCGCCCGCGCCGAAACCATGGCGATCCATCCGCAGGGCCGCATCGCCTCGACCGACGAAATCGCGGCGGCTGCGGTGTTCATGATATCGGATGAGTGCCCCTTCATGACGGCCACCTGCCTGACAATCGACGGCGGGCTGAGCGTGCGGCAACACGCATGAGCGGCGCGGTGCAGGTGCTGGACGATCACCGTCTGGAACTGGGCGAGGGGCCGGGCTACGACCCCGCAACCGATACTGCATGGTGGTTCGATATCCCGGCACGCAGGCTTTACACGCGCATCCTGTCCGAAGGGCAGACGCGCCGCCATGACCTGCCCTTCGCCGCCAGCGCCCTGACCATCACCCATGACGGGCGCCAGCTTCTGGTGGCCGAGAACGGGCTTTACCTGCGCGATCCCGCCAGCGGCGCGCTGACCCTGCATCTGCCGCTGGAAGCCGATAACCCCGCCAACCGCTCGAACGATGCGCGCGTTCATCCCTCGGGGGCTTATTGGATCGGCACGATGGGCCGGGATGCCCTGCCCGGCGCGGGGGCGTGGTATCACTATTTCGACGGGCATCTGCGCCGGCTCTGGGCGGGGATCACCATCCCCAACGCGGCCTGTTTCGCCCCTGATGGCAGCGCCGCCTATTTCACCGATACGCCCACGGGCCGGATCATGCGCGTGGCGACCGATCCTGCGGATGGCCTGCCCGCCGCCCCGCCGCAGGTCTTTCTGGACGGGCTGGACGGGCCTGACGGTGCCGTGACCGATGCGCAGGGCAATCTTTGGGTGGCGCTTTGGGGGCAGGGGCGCGTGGCCGGCTTCGCGCCGGACGGTCAGGCGATCGGCGATCTGACCCTGCCTGCCGCCCATACAAGCTGCCCGGCCTTCATCGGGCGTGACGCCGCGCAGATGCTGGTGACATCGGCCCGCCACGGTCTGGACAGGGGCGCTTTGGCGGCATCCCCCCTTGCCGGCGCGACATTCGTGCTGCCTTTTCCGGGGAAAGGCCGCTTTGATCCGCCGGTCAGGCTTGGCGATCCGGTCGTGCTGTCATAGCCGAAACCCCTGCGGATCGGGCAAGGACATGATGGCTTCATAAGCGGCCTCGGCGTAATCCGAGGGGTGGCGCGCCAAAGCCGTGAATTTCCGCGCCGAGATCAGCCGCGCCGCGGAAAACAGCGCCGCGGCCTTTTCACCCTCGCCCGCGTCTTCAGCGTCGAAATAGCCCTGATCAAGCGCATCTATAAGGGGGTCATAATCAATGGCGGCATTCTCGCCTTCTTCCAGAATGCGCCTGACTTCCGGGTTGATAAGGGCGCGCGCGTCAAATTGATTGCGGCAAAGCTGGTAGATTGTCCTGGAAAGCGCGCAGGCAGAATTCATATCCGTAGCCTCGGCGAAAGCTCTCGCCAGATCCGGGTTTATGGTCGAAGTCTCATATCATCTTTCCGGCGCATCATAAGCGGCGAAAAATCCCGCCAGCCTGCCGGTTTCGATATATTCTCTGATATCCCGGCCCAGGGGAACATCACCTTCTTCAAGCATGAAAACCATCCTGTTCCAGAAATTATCTTCCTCCTGCCGGAAGAATATCGGATCGGCATTGTCTTTCAGAAAGCGGATTGCCCTTTCTTGATCGAATGACCCCAAGCCCGCGCTTTGGCCAAGAAAAACAGCCGCGCGGAACATGACCCAAGATGAGAAGAACTGATCAAGTGACGTTCCGGCATGAAGGATCAGCGGGGGCGGCCCCTCATCATCTTCCATCGCAATGATTTCGCCACTGTCAAGAAGGGACAGAAGCCCAAAGGGAGACATTCCGAAAATCCGGTGCAGGTGGCCGTTCCGCGTGGCATCTATGATCTCATCCTCAAACCGGATGAAGCTGAAACCACAGCCCTTATCAAAAAAACCGAAGCGATTTTCGGTGGTTTGCATGACGCTTAGCGGTTGTTTCGGAGACAGCCGAACATCCCACCCTGCATCCTTTAACTGCCTGGAGATCTCGTCCCTTCTCATGATACTGGCCCTTTTCGGGTAAATTCGACGATCCGCGTCATTCTGTCAGCGCGGCGGATGACAGCAATCGCATTGCCGCCAGCCCGAAGGCAAGGCCGGCTATTCCTCGGCGGCCTCCTCCAGCCACATATCCAAAGCCGGACCGGGCGGATTAAGCGCCAGCGCGCGGGTCGTATTGCTGGCATCGGGCGGCACGACTTCGACATTCACATAGATTTCCGCGCGTTTCGGGCCGGTGCCGAATGCCCCTTCCGCGTTCAGCATGGCCATTGCATCGACCATCGCCGCCATGCGCATCGCATGCTCTGCCTCATAAACAGCGCCCTCGATCTCATACATATTCGGCATCGTCGCGAAAGCCGCTGTCACGGGCGCGAAGTTTTCCTCGGCAAACATGAAATAGGGGCTGTCCGCGTAGGACCATTTGATATTTGGGCGCGTTTTCTCTGGATTGCTACTTTTGGCCGCCTCGCGATCCAGCGCTTCATGGGACCACGCCGAAAAAGCAGGCTCCAGCGCATCCTCGGTCGTGGTGAGAGTGACGTAATAATAATTCTCGGGAT
>JAUNTV010000188.1 GCA_030538515.1 Paracoccus sp. (in: a-proteobacteria) | reverse complement strand
ACCTGCTGGATCAGGGCATTCCGGGAGAGGTGATCCGCTTCGTGCTGCTGATGACGCATTACCGCAAGCCGATGGACTGGACAGAAGAAAAGGCGCGCGAAGCAATGATCGAACTGAGGGAATGGCGCGAGCAAGTCGATAATTTCAAGGAAAATCTGGCGCGGCACATTCCCGATATTGCAACCCCGAGCACGGAAGTTATCGGGGCGATAGCCGATGACTTGAACACCCATGCAGCGATAACGGCTTTACGCAAGCAGTTTGCCAGCATGATGAAGACCGGGGCGTCGTTTGCCCGAGGGGAAACCGATGGAAGAACTCTCATGTCCGAAGTGGTGAATTTTGAAGCTTCGGCGCGGATGTTGGGGCTGTTGCAGCCTGAGATGGGCGCTTGGATCAAGGACGACCCCTGGGCTGATGATATCCGTCAGTTAGCAGCGCAAGTCTGCCGCCGCTGGCAGGAGTTGCGCCGCGAAAAGAACTGGTCAGCGGCTGACAAACTAAAGAAGGATATGGAGCTGTCGCACGTGCGGCTGGTTTCTCTCGGCGGTGATATGACCGAGTTCAAATTCCTCATTCCTTATAGCGAGACAAAGGCAAACGAAATCCGAGAGGCCCTGCGATTGGCGGTCTCTTCTTATGTTGACGAGTAATCAAATAGCATTTGCCAGCAGGGAGCCCCCATGAGCGAGCGCCTTTACCTTTACGACACCACGCTGCGCGACGGTCAGCAGACGCAGGGCGTGCAGTTCTCGGCCGCCGAGAAGGTCGAGATTGCGCAGATGCTGGACGCGCTCGGGCTGGATTATATCGAAGGCGGCTGGCCCGGTGCCAACCCCACCGACAGCGAATTCTTCCAGCATGCGCCGAAGACCCGCGCCATGCTGACGGCCTTCGGGATGACCAAGCGGGCGGGGCGCTCGGCCGCGAATGACGATGTGCTGGCCATGGTGCTGAATGCGGGCACGGCGGGGGTCTGTCTGGTCGGCAAGACCCATGATTTCCATGTCAGCGCCGCGCTTGGCATCTCGCTTGAGGATAATCTTGAGAACATCTCGGCCTCGCTTTCCCATATCGTGGCGCAGGGCCGCGAGGCGCTTTTCGATGCCGAACATTTCTTCGACGGCTGGAAGGCGAACCCCGCTTACGCGCTGGAATGCCTGATCGCGGCGCGTGATGCGGGCGCGCGCTGGATCGTCTTGTGCGACACCAATGGTGGCACGCTACCCCATGAGATCGGCGAAATCGTGGGGCAGGTGATCGCCGCGGGCATCCCCGGCGACCGCCTTGGCATCCACACCCATGACGATACCGGCAATGCAGCGGCGGGCAGTCTGGCCGCGATCCGCGCCGGTGCGCGCCAGGTGCAGGGCACGCTGAACGGGCTTGGCGAACGCTGCGGCAATGCCAATCTGACCACGCTGATCGCCACGCTGGCGCTCAAGCCGGAATTCGCATCTCTGGTCCCGCAGATCAGCCCGGATGCGCTGAAAATGCTGGTGCAGACCTCGCGCCGTCTGGATGAGATCCTGAACCGCGCGCCGCTGCCGAACGCGCCTTTCGTGGGGGCCTCGGCCTTCGCGCATAAGGCGGGGCTGCACGCCAGCGCCATCATCAAGAACCCCTCGACCTATGAGCATGTGCCGCCCGAAACCGTGGGCAACCGGCGCATCATCCCCATGTCCAATCAGGCGGGCCAGTCTAACCTGCGTGCGCGTCTGAAGGATGCCGGGCTGGATATTCCCGAAAGCGCCGATCTGGCCGCGATCCTGTCGGATGTGAAGGCGCGCGAGGATCAGGGCTATGCCTATGACGTGGCGCAGGCCAGCTTCGAGCTGCTGGCGCGCCGCCATCTGGGCCAGCTGCCGCGCTTTTTCGATGTCGAACGCTATCGCGTCATCGTCGAGGGCCGCCGCGATGGCGCGGGCAAGCCGATTTCCGTGTCCGAGGCGGTGGTAACGGTGCGCCTGCATGGCCAGCGCGTCATGTCGGTCAGCGAATCGCATGGCGAAAGCGACAGCGATGATCGCGGCCCCGTCAATGCGCTGTGGCGCGCGCTCGGCAAGGATCTGGGCGCTTATCAGGCCAGTATCGATGATATGTGGCTGGTCGATTTCCGTGTCCGCATCACCCAGGGCGGGGTCGATGCCGTGACCCGCGTGACCATCGACAGCGAGGACGGGCAGGGCAACCGGTGGTCGACCGTGGGCGTGTCGCCCAATATCGTCGACGCCAGTTTCGAGGCCCTTCACGACGCCGTGGTCTGGAAGCTGATCCGCGACGGTGCCAGCCCGTGACGCCGGAACATTGCGCGGCGCTGTTGCGCAGGGGCGACCCGGACCGTTTCGCCAGCACCATGGCGGCCGAGCCGCGCGACCGGGCCCGGCTGGCCACGCTTTACGCCGCCAATCTGGAAATCGCGCGTGCGGCCATCGCCTCGGCCGAGCCGCTGATCTCGCAGATGCGCCTGCAATGGTGGGCCGATCAGATCGCCCGTATGGCCGGGGGGCACGCCCCCGCCGCGCATGAGATCGCATCCCCGCTGTTCGACGCCTGGGGGGCGGCGATTGCGCCTTTGGGCGATATTGTCGAGGCCCGGCACCGCGATGCGCTGCGCGAGCCTTTCACCGATGAGGCCGCGGTGCTGGCCCATATCGACGCCTGCACCGGCACGCTGATGCGGCTGGCGGCGGGGGCCTGCGGGCTGGACGGACAGGACGGGCTGATCGCCGATCAGGCGCGGGGCGCGGGGCTGGCGGCATGGCTTGGGGCCTATCCGCGGCTCAGAACGCTCAATCTCGGGCTGGCCGGTGATTCGCCTGCTGCACTCGGCTGGCTGGCGCAAAGCGGGCTTTCGGGGCTCGATCATGCGCGAACGCATTCCCCCCGCCCCCCCCGCCGCGCGGCCCCTGCGCTTTTCGCTGGCGCGGGCGCGCGGGCGGCGCTTTGCGCCGCAAGGCATGGAAAACAGGCAGGAATATCGGAATTTCGCCGCAAGCTTTCCTATGCCGCACTGGCCGGTTTCGGACGCTGGCAGGGCTAGGACGCCCGTTAAGGCGATCTTCATTTCTTTCTGCCAGTTTCATCCCCCGTAGCCTTTGGGAGCGGCGCATGAAAACAGCCATGACCCCCGGACCGGGAAAACCGACATGACGACGACGAAGGTTCTGGTCGTCGATGATTCCTCGACGATGCGCCATCTGCTGCGCTTCCGGTTGCGTCAGGATGCGCGGATCGATGTGGTGGGCGAAGCCTCCAACGCGGATGAGGCGCGCGCCCAGATCGCGCGCCTCTCACCCGATGTGCTGACGCTGGATGTGGAAATGCCGGGCCTCTCGGGGCTGGATTTCCTGCGTGAGATCATGCGCACCCGGCCCATGCCCGTGATCATGATCTCAAGCGAAACCCAAAAAGGCAGCGCCGCCGCGATCGAGGCGCTGTCGCGCGGCGCGATCGACTGCCTGGGCAAGCCGCGCAGCAATGATCCCGGTGGCGGTCTCGACGGGCTGGCGGCGGTCGTGCTGGCAGCGAAAGCCGCCAATCTGCCCGCCCGGGCCGAGGGGCGGCCCCGTATCGCCCAGCCCTCGGCCGATTTTCACTGGAACGGAAAATTCGTGTTGATCGGCTCGTCCACAGGCGGGGTCGATGCGCTCGAGCAGGTCTTTTCGCGCCTGCCTGAAAACTGCCCGCCGGTTCTCGTGACCCAGCATATGCCCGAATCCTTTCTCGCCAGCTTCGCACATCGCATGAACAGCCTCTGCCCGCCGAATATCCGGCTGGCCGAGCACGGGCAGCTGCTGGAACGCGGCACGGTGCTGATCGCGCCGGGCGGTGCGCATCACCTGACCGTCACCTGCGGCCTGCGCCCGCGATGCCAGCTTCTGGCGGGCGACAAGGTCAGCGGCCACAGACCCTCGGTCGACATGCTGTTCCGCTCTGCGCTGCCCATGGCGGAACGCATCATCGCGGTGCTTCTGACCGGCATGGGCACCGACGGTGCCGGGGCGATGCTGGGTCTGCGCCACGGCGGCGCCGCCTGCTTCGCGCAGGATCAGGCCAGTTCGGTCGTCTGGGGCATGCCACGCGTGGCCTGGGAAAATGGCGGCGCGCAAAAACTCCTTCCGCTCGAAAGCATCGCGCGCGAGATCCTGACCGCCGCCGACCGGCGCAGCAAAACCGCCCATGCGCTTCGATGAGCCATGGCCCGCTTCCATCTCTTCCAGGGCCAGATCGCCCTTTCCCTGCGCGAACCCGACCTCTGCCTGACCACGGTGCTTGGCTCCTGCATCTCGGTCTGCCTTTTCGATACGCGCATGCAGGCGGGCGGGATGAATCACTTCCTGCTGGCCAGCGGCCCCGCCGGAAGCGCTTCGGCAAGCTATGGCACCCATGCAATGGCACTGATCATCGAAGGGCTCCTGAAACTGGGGGCAGAGCGCGCGCGCCTGCGTGCCCATGTCTTTGGCGGCGCGTCGATGTACAGAAGCATGCGCGATCCGGGGCGGATGAACAGCGATTTCATCGCCCGCTTCCTGGGGGGCGAACGCATCCCGGTCCTGACCTCATCGACCGGGGGGACATGCGCGCGCCGCGTGGAATTCTGGCCGGCAAGCGGTATCGCCCATGAAACCTGCATCAACGACCCGACCGGTCCTGACTGATGACCAGACCATGCCCCTCATCAGTGCGAAAATACCTCGGGGTCCGGGGCAGCGCCCCGGCCTGGTCATCACCCGCAATCCCCCCGAAAAGTCCATGCCGTTGCGCCCGCCCCCCGGCGCGTCCTAAACTCTGCCCGGCAGAATCGTTTTCGGGTCAGGGAAGGACCGCAGATGTCATATGAAAAACCCGAACCGGTTGCAGAGAACTGGGCCGCCGCCATTTCCCCCATCGAGGATCTGATCGAGGATGCCCGACAGGGGCGCATGTCCATCCTCGTCGATCATGAAGACCGCGAGAATGAAGGCGACCTGCTGATCCCCGCCGAAATGGCCACGCCCGATGCGATCAATTTCATGGCCACCCATGGACGCGGGCTGATCTGCCTTGCCCTGCCGCGCGAACGCATCGACGCGCTTGGCCTGACGCTGATGTCGCCGCGCAATTCCAGCCGGCACGAGACCGCCTTCACCATGTCCATCGAAGCACGAGAGGGGGTGACGACGGGCATCTCGGCCCATGATCGCGCCTGCACTGTGGCGGTGGCCATCGATCCGGACAAGGGGCCGGCCGATCTGGCCTCGCCCGGCCATGTCTTTCCTCTGCGCGCCCGCGACGGCGGTGTTCTGGTGCGTGCCGGCCATACCGAGGCCGCGGTCGATATCGCGCGGCTGGCCGGGCTGAACCCTTCCGGCGTCATCTGCGAGATCATGAATGAGGACGGGACCATGGCGCGCCTGCCCGATCTGATCGGCTTCGCGCAGCGCCACGGGCTGAAGATCGGCACCATCAGCGATCTGATCGCCTATCGCCGCCGCCATGACAATCTGATCACCGAACGCGCGCATCAGCCCGTGAACTCGGTCCATGGCGGCGCGTGGATGATGCGTATCTTCGCCGATGAGACCCAGGGCGGCGAGCATATCGTTCTGACCAAGGGCGACCTGGGCGCACCCGGCCCGGTCATGGTGCGCATGCACGCGCTGGAGCCGCTTCACGACGTGCTTGGCATCCGGCGCGAGGGGGCATGCGATCTGCCCGACGCCATGCGCATGATCGCCGATGAGGGCAGGGGCGTCATCGTCCTGATCCGCGATCTCAGCAAATCGCTTGGCGCGCCCGATGACAGCAGCCCCCATACGCTGCGCCATTACGGGCTGGGGGCGCAGATCCTCTCGGCGCTCGGGCTCAGTGAGCTGATATTGCTGACCAA
>JAUNTV010000187.1 GCA_030538515.1 Paracoccus sp. (in: a-proteobacteria) | reverse complement strand
CCTTTTGTTCAGGCGGGCAGGACCGGACAATCCGACAACATGCCGCAATGGTCAAGCGCCGGCTGCGCCATAATCCCGATTGCCCTGCGGGCGGTGCTCTGGCAGGCTGTCGGGGGATTTCGGTTGCCGGGGGCGGGTTCATGGGCAGGATAATGTCATCGGCGCTTGGCGTTGTAATTCTGGTCGCCAGCCTGGCGGCGGGCGCATCGGCGCAAGACGGGCAGGAGCCGCGCGCCCCCCTGCCCGAGCGGCGGCTGCTTCTGCAAGGGGGGGTCGACCTGCCCGGCGGCGATCTGGGGCCGATCTTCCAGATCGACCAATCCGCCTGTTTCGAGGCCTGCCTGAACAATGACGACTGCACCCATGTCACCTATAACGCCAATACGCGCGCCTGCTTTCCCAAGGCGGATGCGGGGCCTCTGGTGCCGTTTCCGGGCGCGCTCTCGGGCGAGGTGCGCGTCACCGATCCGGCCTTGCAGGCCCTTGCCAGAACCCGGCTGGATGGCGGACGCGGCTGGCTGAACCAATACGACGATGAGCGCGCTTACTGGCAGGCCCGCCGTCTGGGTGTGGATTTCCCCGGCGACGGCCTGCCCGAAGACATCCTGCGCGCGCAGGCCCTTGATCTGTCGCGAACGCCCGCCGAGATGCTGCACAGCCGCGCCGCGCTGACCGCGCTGACCGATTCCGTGGCCGACTGGCTGGCACTGTCGAAAGCCTATGCCGTGCTTGGGCGCGGCGATGCGCCGGTTTACGAGATGCGCGAGGGCGCGCTGAACGCGGCGACGAATGCCTGGCTGCGTGATCCCGGCGACGGAGGCGCTGATCGCATGGGCGCACGCCGCCGAAGTCCTGGACCGGGGCCGCGACGGGCTTATTGCGCTGCGCTCTGGCCCGCAGGACGTGCCCGAGCTTGCGACCGTTCTGGATCATTTCGAAGGCCGCTACGGGCTGCGCGTCACCGAGAATTCCGTAGACGCCTCGGGGCTGGAGCCGCGCTTCTGCCTGCGCTTCTCGGCCACGCTGTCCCATCAGGAGGATCTGCGCCCCTATATCGGCCTGCCCGACCAGACCTTGGGGATCGACATTTCGGGCAATCAGATCTGCATCACCGGCATGCCGCGCGGCGAGAGTATGACCATCACCATGCGCGCAGGCCTGCCGGCCCGAAACGGCGACCGGCTGCGCCGCGATGTCGCCCAGACCGGCTATATCCCCGACCGCGACCCGATGGTGCGTTTCGCGGGCCGGGGCTATGTGCTGCCGGCGGGCGGCGATCTGGGGCTGACGCTTTACTCCGTCAATACCGGGGAAGCCGCGCTGACCCTTTATCGCATGTCGGATCGCAACCTCGTGCGCGCGCTTCGCGACCAGATGTTCGGCGCGCCCCTTTACGGCTGGCGCGAGAGCCAGTTCACCTATGAGATGGGCGAAGAGGTCTGGCGCGGCTTCGCCAGCGTCGCCCCCCCGCCCGGTGGCGGCAGCCATCCGGTCAATACCGAGGTCGCATCCCGCCTTGACCTGCGCGCCGAGGCAGGCCCCCTTCAGCCCGGCGTCTATGCGTTAAGCGCCACTCTGCCCGGTGCCGGTGCCGACCGCGACGAAAGCCCGGCAGCGACGCAATGGTTCATGGTCTCGGATCTGGGGCTGTCCAGCTTTTCGGGCACCGACGGGCTGACCGTGGCCGTGCGCGGCCTGTCCGACGCCGCCCCGCGCGCGGGTATCGAGATCGCGCTGATCTCGCGCGGGAATGCCATTCTGGGCACGGCCCTGACCGATGATCAGGGTTTCGCCCATTTCGACGCCGGGCTGACGCGCGGACGCGCTGCGGCGGAACCGGCGCTGATCTCGGCCTCGCGGATGGAAGGGGACGAGATCGCCGATTTCTCGATCCTGTCGCTGCTGGACCCGGAATTCGACCTGTCGGACCGCGGGGTCGAGGGCAACCCGCCCGCGCCGCCCGTCGATCTTTTCGCGGCACTCGACCGTGGCGCATACCGGGCGGGCGAAACCGCGCATGCGACGATTCTGGCGCGCGATGCGCTGGCGCAGGCGATTTCGAACCTGCCGCTGACGGCGCGCGTCATCCGCCCCGACGGGGCCGAACATGCGCGCCTGATGCCTCGGCCCGCCCCGGCAGGCGGCTATGTGCTGGACCTGCCGATCCCCGACACCGCCCCGCGCGGCACCTGGCAGATCGACCTGCGCGTCGAAGAAGACGGCCCCGCCCTGGCCAGCATGCGCATGCTGGTCGAGGATTTCCTGCCCGAACG
The DNA here is from genome assembly GCA_030538515.1 of Paracoccus sp. (in: a-proteobacteria). Taxonomy (GTDB): domain Bacteria; phylum Pseudomonadota; class Alphaproteobacteria; order Rhodobacterales; family Rhodobacteraceae; genus Paracoccus. The sequence goes on along the minus strand of JAUNTV010000187.1, from coordinate 3,631 downwards.
TATCGATTTCGCGCTGAACCTGTCCGACCGCCCGCTGCCCGCGAATGCCCCGGTCACTGCCGATATCACCGCGCGCTGGCTTTACGGCGCGCCCGCCGCCGAACTGCCGGTCGAGGGCGAGATGACGCTTTCCCCCGCCCGCGCGCTGCCCGGATGGGATGGCTATCTTTTCGGGCGCCATGACGAGACCCAGCCCGAAGGGGCGGGGATGATCTCGGGCCAGACCGATGCCGAAGGGGTCTATCACCTTGACGAAGCCCTTCCTCCCGCCCTGGCCGGGGCCACGCGGCCATGGAACCTGAGCCTGCGCCTCAGCGTGCTGGAAGGCGCGGGCCGGCCCGTCGAGCGGCGCGATACCGCGCTGATCCTGCCCGCCGGTGCCGTGCCCGGCATCAGGCCCGATTTCGACTACATGACCGTGCCCGAGGATATGCCCGCCACCTTCTCGGTGGTCGCCATCGGCCCCGATCTGGAAGCCGAAGCGGCCAGCTATCACTGGGAAATCGCCCGCGTCGACATGGATTACCAGTGGTATGCCATCGACGGCACCTGGCAGTGGGAGGCAATCACCCGCCGCAGCCCGGTCTCGGCGGGCGAGGTCGAGGTGACGCCCGAAGCGCCCGGCCGGATCTCGGTCCCGGTCAGCTGGGGGCAGTTCGAATTGCGCGTCACCGGCGCGGACGGGGCCGAAAGCACCACGATGTTCTATGCCGGATGGGGCGTGGCCTCGGGCGGGCAGGATACGCCCGACCGGCTGCGGGTGACGCTGGACAAGCCCGCCTATCGCGCGGGCGAAACCGCGACGGTCAGCTTCGATGCGCCCTCGGACGGGGGCGCGCTGATCTCGGTCATGTCGAACCGGCTGGTGGCGCTGCAATCGGTGGCGGTGCGTCAGGGGATGAACAGCGTGGCGCTGCCGGTGACGGATGAATGGGGCGCGGGCGTCTATGTCGCGGTCAGCGCGATCCGGCCGGTGGGGGCGGATGCGGGCCATGCGCCGGTGCGCACCATGGGGCTGGCGCCCGCGCAGATCGATCCGGGCGACCGGCTGCTGAACGCCAGCTTCACCGCGCCCGATGAAACCGATCCGCGTCAGGATGTGCCCGTCACGCTCAGCGTGACCGGGGCGCGCGCGGGCGAAAGCGTGCAGGCGACGATCTGGGCGGTGGATCAGGGCATCCTGAACCTGACCCGCTATCAGCCGCCGCAGGCGAGCGAACATTACTTCGGGCAAAGACGGCTTGGCGTGGGGCTGCGCGATCTTTACGGGCGGCTGATCCTTGCCTCGGGCGCGGCTGACGGGGCGCTGCGCAGCGGGGGCGATGCCGGTTCCACATCCAGCCAGGCGGCGCCGCCCACGGAAAAGCTGATGTCATGGTTCTCGGGCCCGCTGACGCTGGACGATGCCGGTCAGGTCACGGTCGCCGTGCCGCTGCCCGATTTCAATGGCGAGGTCCGCCTGATGGCGCTTGTCTGGACCGATCACGCCATCGGTCAGGCCGATCGGACCATGCTGGTGCGCGACCCCGTGGTGATGACCGTCACCGCGCCCGCCTTTCTGGCACCCGGCGACCACGCGCGGGCCGAGATCGTGCTGACCCATGTGTCCGGCCCGCCGGGCACGGTCGGGCTGTCGGTTGCCGCCATGGGGGACGGGCCGGTCATCGCCACCACCGATCTGCCCGCCGAAATCACACTGGCCGAGAACGAGCGTATGGCCCTTGGCCTGAGCCTTGCCGCGCCCGCGGCCGAAGGCCCTTCGGCGCTGCGGCTGTCGGCCAGCCTGCCCGACGGGCGCGTCATCACCAAGGATCTTCAGATCACCACGCTGATCAATGATCAGCCGGTGACACGCGCCATGCGCGTCACCCTTGCGCCGGGGCAAAGCCTCAGCCCGGATCTTGCGGCTCTGGGCAGCTTCATGCCCGGCTCGGGGCGGATCACCGGCTCGGTCGGGGCCTATGCGCTTCTGGATATCCCGGCAGCGCTGACGCTGCTGCGCAATTTCCCCTATGGCTGCACCGAGCAGCTGACCTCTGCCGCCATGCCGCAGCTTTATATGGCCGGGCTGATGCCCGATGATGCGCCCCCCCTGCCCGGCCAGATCAATCGCGGCATCGATCACGCCATCAGCCAGATCATGACGCGCCAGAACAGCGCGGGCGGCTTCGGCATGTGGAGCGCCCATAGCAGCGAAAACTGGCTGGACGCCTATGTCACCGATTTCCTGTCGCGCGCCCGCGCTGTCGGCCATCCCGTGCCAGAAGCGAATTTCAAACGCGCCCTGACCAATCTGCAAAACCACCTGAATGCGGCCCGCGACCCGCAATATCTCGACCTGGACGAGGCCACCGCCATGGCTTATGCGGCCTATGTTCTGGCCCGCGAACGCGCCGCCGTGGTCAGCGATCTGCGCTATTACGTCGATATGGGGCGCGAGCGTTTCGATACGCCCATGGCCTCGGCGCAGCTGGGGGCGGCGCTGGCATTCCTGGGCGATCAGCCGCGCGCCGACCGCATGTTCACCCATGCCGCCACGCTGCTGGACGAAGGCTACGAGATGACCGGGCTGCGGCGCGATTTCGGCTCGCATCTGCGCGACAGCGCCGCCGTGCTCAGCCTTGCCGCCGAGGCCGGGACCCAGCGTATCGACCGCAACCGCCTGGCCCGCGATATCGCCGCCGAGATGGGCACGCGCGAAACCGGCTGGCGGCGGCTTTCGACGCAGGAAGCGCTTTGGGTGGTGCTGGCCGGGCATGCGCTTGCCAGCGGCACCGATCCCGCGCAGGGCGTGACCATCGGCGATGCGCCCCTTGGCGCGCCGGTGGTCGATCTGGGCGATGCGGGCGCGCCCCTGTCGCTGCCCCTTGGCAATACCGGCACGCGGCCCGTGGATATGCTGATCTCGGCCACCGCCGTGCCCACCGGGGCGATCAGCGCGGGCGGCACCGCCTATCAGATCACGCGCCAGTATTTCACCCCCGAGGGCGAGCCCCTTGACGTGACCCGCGTGGCGCAGGGCCAGCGTATGGTCGTGGTGCTGGAAATCCAGCCCTTCGACCGTGATTCGGCGCGCCTGATCATCACCGACCCGCTGCCCGCCGGTTTCGAGATCGACAACCCCAATCTGATCTCGGGGGGCGAGGTTTCGGGGCTGGACTGGATCGGCCCCTCGATCTCGACCGAGATGACCGAGTTCCGGGCCGACCGCTTTGCGGCCTCGCTGGAACACATCAGCGCCGACACGTTCCGGCTGGCCTACCGGCTGCGCGCCGTCACCGCCGGCGAATTCCACCACCCTGCGGCCACGGTTTCGGATTTCTACCGCCCCGAGCGGCGCGGCTGGACCGACAGTGGCTCTGTCAGCGTGGCGCGCTAGGCGTCGCCTGCGCCCCGCCGCCGATCCGGGGCGGCGCGCGGGGCGGCGGATCATCGCGCTTGCACTGGCGCTGGCGATGATCGGGGCGGGGGCCGATCTGGCGCGCGCGGCCTTCTGGCGCTGGATCGATGCCACCCCCCTGCCCATGCTGGCCGTCGAGACCGGGACCGAGGTTCTGGCCCGCGACGGCAGCCTTTTGCGCGCCTTTCAGGTCGGTGACGGGCTGTGGCGGCTGGCGCCCCCCGAAGCCGG
>JAUNTV010000186.1:2288-5930 GCA_030538515.1 Paracoccus sp. (in: a-proteobacteria) | reverse complement strand
CCGTATCGGGGTTCACATGGGTTTGCAGCGCATCGGTATAGGTCGATTTCAGCTTCGAAATCTGGCGCCAGTCCAGCACGCGGGCAGGCAATGCGTGACCTTCAGCGGCCAGATCCTCCAGCACGTCGGCGCTTGTCGAATAAGCCCCGGTCTTGCCCTGCTTGCCGCCCTGAAGGCCCATCTGGTCGAACAGGATCTCGCCCAGTTGCTTGGGGCTGCCCAGGTTGAATTTCGTGCCGGCAAGGGTGTGGATCTCATCCTCCAGCCCGGCCATGCGCTGCGCGAAGACATTGGACATGCGCGACAGATGGTCAGGGTCCAGCTTGATGCCGGCCATCTCCATCTCGGCCAGAACCGGGACCATGGGACGTTCCAGCGTCTCGTAAGCGGTGGTCACGGCAAGGGCGGGCAGTTGCGGGCGCAGCATCTGCCAAAGCCGCCATGTCACTTCGGCATCCTCGCCCGCATAGGGCGTGGCCTGATCAATGGGCACCTGATCGAAGGTGATCTGCGCCTTGCCCGAGCCGATCAGATCCTTGATCGGCCGGGTCTTGTGGCCAAGCACGCGTTCGGCCAGCCCGTCCATGCCGTGGCTGAACAGGTCCGAGCCCATCGCATAAGACATCAGCATGGTATCCTCGATCGGGGTCATGCGGATGCCGTGACGCGCCAGCATCTTCCAGTCATATTTGATGTTCTGCCCGATTTTCAGGATCGAGGCGTCTTCCAGCACCGGTTTCAGCTTCGCCAGCACCAGATCAAGCGGCAATTGCCCCTCGACCCGCGCATTCGTGCTGAACAGATCACCGCCCCCCGCGACATGGCCCACCGGAATGTAACAGGCCATGCCGGGCGCGGTGCATAGCGAGATACCGACAAGGCCCGCCACCATCTCGTTCAGGCTGGTGGTTTCGGTGTCGATGGCCACAGCCCCGGCCGCGCGGATCGCGGCGATCCAGTCGTCAAGCGCGGCATCGTCGGTGACGGTCTGGTAACTGGCGATGTCGATGGCAGGCCAGCCCGGACCGCCTGGCCCCCCCTGCGCCCGCGCGGGCGCGTCGGTGATCACCGGGGCGTCGGTGCCGAATTTCTCGGCCACGCGGTTGCTCAGGGTGCGGAACTCCATCGCGGTCAGGAAATCCAGAAGCGCCCCGGGGTCGGGGTCGGTGACTTCCAGACTGTCCAGGCTGAAATCCAGCGGGGTCTTGCAATCAAGCATGACAAGCTGCTTCGAGATGCGGATCTGATCGGCGAAATCGATCAGGGTCTGGCGGCGCTTGGGCTGCCTGATCTCGCCGGCGCGGGCCAGCAGAGTTTCCAGATCGCCATATTCGTTGATCAGCAGCGCCGCCGTCTTGATGCCAATCCCCGGCGCGCCGGGGACGTTATCGACCGCATCCCCCGCCAGCGCCTGAATATCGACCACCCGGTCAGGCCCGACGCCGAATTTCTCGATCACCTCGTCGGGGCCGATCTCGCGCCCCTTGATCGGGTCGAGCATGCTCACCCCGTCGCCGACAAGCTGCATCAGATCCTTGTCGGAACTGATGATCGTGGCGCGCCCGCCAGCATCGCGGGCCTGACAGGCAAGCGTGGCGATGATGTCATCGGCCTCGAAGCTTTCCAGTTCGATGCAGGCGATATTGAAGGCGCGCGTGGCCTCGCGCGTCAGGGGGAACTGCGGGCGCAGATCCTCGGGCAGGGGCGGGCGGTTGGCCTTGTAATCGGGGAAGATATCGTTGCGGAAGGTGCGCGAACTGTGATCGAAGATCACCGCCACATGGGTCGGCGCATCGGCCCCGCGCGCGTCCTGGACATATTTCCACAGCATATTGGAAAACCCGGCCACCGCCCCGATGGGCAGCCCGTCGGATTTCCGCGTCAAGGGCGGCAGGGCGTGATAGGCGCGGAAGATGAAGGCCGAGCCGTCGATCAGGTGAAGGTGGTGGCCCTTGCCGAAAGCGTTGGACATGCGCGGCTCCTTTTGCTGGGCATGTTCTGCCACAGACCGGCGGCGGGGGCAAAGCCCATCGCGCGGACTTCTTCTTTGCCGTAAATCCTCATGCCCGGTTCCGGCCCGCGCCACCATGGCCCCCCGCGAAGGGGGCCATGAGAGTTTTCCCGAACCGGTCCTTAGTCGAGTGGGGCCAGACCGGCCTCGATCGCGGCGCGGCGCGGCTCAAGGAAGGGCGGCAGTGACAGCGCCTCGCCCATGGTCTCGAACGGCTCGTCGACCGCGAAACCGGGGCCGTCCGTGGCCAGTTCGAACAGGTTCCCGCCCGGCTCGCGGAAATAGAGCGAGCGGAAATAATACCGCTCGACCTCGCCCGAACTCGGGATGCGGGCCTCGCGCAGATGCGTGGTCCATGCGGTGATCGCGGCGGGGTCGGGCACGCGGAAAGCCACGTGATGCACCGCCCCCGCCCCCTGCCGCGCGACGGGAAGGCCGGGCTGGACGGCGACGTGAAGCTCGGCCGCGGGGCCGCCGGGACCCATCTCGAAGACATGAACCTGCCCCTCGCCATCGGGGCTGGCGTAATCGCGGACCCGGCGCATGTTCATCACATGCGTCAGCAGCGCCTCGGTCGGGGCCAGTTCCGGGACCGAGATCGTGATCGGCCCAAGCCCCCGGATCTGATGCGCGCCGGGCACCGGGCTTTTCGCCCAGGGGTGGGCGGGGCCGGGCTGGTCGGCGGTCAGGCGGAAGCGCTGCCCCTCGGGGTCTTCGAAATCAAGGCTGGCGCGGGTGTCAAGAAGCGTGACCGGACCCGTGTTCAGCCCGTTGTCGCGCAGCCTTGCCGCCCAGTAGTCCAGACTGTCCTCGGCCACGCGCAGCCCGGTGCGGCTGATCGAGCGGGTGCCGCGCCGTTCGGCCGCCACGGGCCAGTCGAAAAAGGTCAGATCCGTGCCCGCGCTGCCCGCGCCATCGGCGAAGAACAGGTGATAAGCCGAGGTATCGTCCTGGTTCACGGTCTTCTTCACCCGGCGCATCCCGAGCGTTTCCGTATAGAAACGGTTATTGGCGGGCGCATCGGCGGTGATCGCGGTCAGGTGGTGAATGCCATTCAGGTCCATTGTGGCCTCCTTTGTCATGTTGCAGCCAATATTGCCCCTTGCCGTGCCGAACGCCACTGTGCTGAACCCGGAAGCGGCGTTCGGTTCTTGCGAACGGCGGAAAGGCTGATATCATGGCCGTCATGCGCTATCGGCTGGATGAGATCGAAACCTTCCTGACGGTGATGGATCTGGGCACCGTCACGGCGGCCGCGACGCGGCTGAACCTGTCGAAATCGGTGGTCAGCAAGCGGGTCTCGGATTTCGAGACGGTCGTGGGCGCGGCGCTTTTCCGGCGCAATGCCGGGCGCATCACCCCGACCGAGGCCGCCCACGGGCTGGCCGGGCGCCTGCGCCCGGCATTGGCCGAACTGATCGCCGCCGCCGAAAGCGCCGCCTGGGGCATGGACGGTGCCGCCCCCTTGCAGGGCAGCCTGTCGATTGCCGCGCCGATGAGCCTTGGCACCATGTATCTCACCCCGATTCTGGCGCGTTTCGCCGCCGCGCATCCGGGGCTTGATCTGCGCATCGATTACGACGACCGGACCCGCGATCTTGCGCGCGAAGGCTATGATATCGGCATCCGCG
>JAUNTV010000186.1:0-2254 GCA_030538515.1 Paracoccus sp. (in: a-proteobacteria) | reverse complement strand
ATTCTGCGAGGACCGCTCGACCATGGTGGCCAGCCCCGATTATCTGGCCCGCCACGGGCGTCCCGAAACCCCCGCCGATCTGAGCGGCCATCAGGTCATCGGCTACGCCCATGTGGCCAATTCCGCGCTGTGGCACTTCCAGAAGGGGGGGCGCAAGATCGTGCCCGAACTGTCCCTGCGGCTCAGCCTGAACAATGGCGAGGCCATCCGCGACATGGCCGTGGCCGGGCTGGGGATCGCGCGCCTGCCGGGTTTCATCATCGCGCGCGCGCTGCGCGAAGGGCAACTGGTCAGCATCCTTGAGGATTACCAGCCCCGGCCCCTGCCGGTCATGGCGGTCTGGCCTCCGGTCTCGCCGTTGCCGGCAAAGCTGCGCGCGCTGATCGACCATCTTGCCGCCGAACTGGCCGGGGGCGCCCCCTGGGCGCAGGGGGCCGGAACGCCCTGAGGGGCGGGTTTCTTCCCCGGCCTAACGCCGCCATATCCAGCTATGCCCGGCAAGCGCGCCCTGCGCGCGGGCCAGAAGCCGCAACCGTGCCGGGCCTTGCGGCAGGCACGGGTCGGACAGCCGCGCAAGCGCCACTTCGGGCGGGCAGGGCAGGCCCGACACCGGGTCAAGATAGCGCGGATAGGCGATAAGCACCGCATGGGTCAGCCCGTCAAGGCCGGGTCTTGCCCGCCGCCGCGCGGGCACCGGGCCAAGATCGCGGCTCAGCCCCCAGCCTGCGTAAAAGGGCGCGCCAAGGGTGGTGACGGGCAGGCCGCGCAAAAGCGCCTCGAAGCCAAGGGTCGAGGTGATCGTCCAGACCTCATCGACCTCGGCCAGAAGGGCGGCCGGATCGGCCCGCTGCGCGACATGATCGGCCAGCCCCGTCAGATCATCCGGCGCGATCCGTCCGGGCCGCAGACCGGCCTCGACATCGGGGTGGGGCTTGTAGATCAGGAAGGCTTCGGGGTTTTCGGCGCGCACCCGCGCCAGCAGCGCCAGATTGTCCTTTTCAACCCCCGCGCCGAGCCGGATCGAGGCGTCGTCCCCGACCTGACCGGGCACCAGAATGCGCACCCGCCCGTCGCGCGCGGGCAGACCGGCCCCGCCTGAAAGATTGTATTTCGTCAGCCCCGCCGCGATCAGCCCTGCCCTGAGCCGCCCGGCCCGCCCGGCACCGCCCGGTGGCAGGGGGGCGGCGATCAGCGCCTCCAGCCGCGAGGGGCGGGCCGGGTCGTAATAGATGCCCAGATCGTCGGCCACCAGCGAGAGCGGCGGGGTCAGCGCCGCCCCCAGCCCGCGAGAGCGCAGAAACCCGTCCTCGATCCTTAGCGCGGGCCTGATCGCGGGCGCGGGCAGATCATCGGCGCGCCCGGCCCAGGCAAGTGTCACCCCGTCCTTGGGTTTATCGGTGAAACGCAGGGATTTCGCGCCGAAAAAGCGCGCGATGAAGGGGCGCTTCCACAGCCTGATGCCATAAGCCAGATGCCCGGCATGATCCTGTCGCCATGCGCGGGCCTCGGCCTCAAGCTGGTTCAGCGCGCCGTCGAAATCGGTCAGCCGGTCGCGGCAGGGATCATACCAGAGGGGCGCGATCAGATGGCTGGCGGCGAAAAGCGCCTGAACCGGGGCGGGGCTGCGCCGGGGCAGGGGCCGGGCGTCATCGCTGAGCCCCCAGCCGGCATAGAAGGGCTGGCCGAAGATGCGCGGGCGATGGCCGGCAAGGATCGCCTCGTAGCCAAGCTGCGAACTGACCGCATAGACCGCGCGCGCCCCCTCCAGAAGCCGCCAGGGCGATACGGGGCCGGCGCAGATCGCATCGTCCGTGCGCAGGTCATCAGGGCCGAAATGGCCCGGTCGCAGCCCGGTCGCGGTTTCGGGATGACTGCGGATCAGGATCGGCGCGCCCGGATGTTCGGCGCGCGCCGCCGCCAGCATGGTCAGGAAATCGGCGCGATCCGCCCCCATCAGCGCGGCATCGCCCCGTGTCTGGTCGATCACCAGCACATAGCCCGGCGCGGGCGGGGCAGCATCGGGCAGATGGGCGTTGTATTTCGACAGATCCGCCGCGATCAGCCGCGCGATGCCTTCCTGCGCGCGGTCGTGAAAGGGCGCGGTCTTCCCCGAGGTGATCAGGGCCTCGATCAGCGACGGATGCGCGGGATCGAAATGCAGCCCCACAGGATCGACGATCAGCCCGATTGGCCCGCGCCGGGCGATCCGCGCCTTCGCCCGGCCCGGCAGGACGGATCGCAGAAAGGCATCCTC
>JAUNTV010000185.1 GCA_030538515.1 Paracoccus sp. (in: a-proteobacteria) | reverse complement strand
TCTCGCTTGACGGGCTTTACCGGGCCGCGGGCGAGGCGCGCGGGCGCGACAAATCCGCGCCGCAATATTGCGACGCCTGTTTTTCGGGCGATTATCCGGTGGCCCCTTTCGACCAGCTGGAACGTGGCTTCCGCATGAAGGAAGGCTCGGAAACCGCGCCGATGCAGGCAGCGGAATAGGGCCGGATCAGCCGGGGGTGGCCTGATCCTCGGCCTTCTGGGCAAGGGCTTCGGCGCGCGCGGCCAGTTCGGCCATGGCCTCCATCACATCGGATGCACTGGTGCCCGACGCGGCCGATCGGATGCGCGTCAGTTCGCGTTCCGCGCCAAGCGCGCGGTCTTCCATCGACGACAGCCGGTCGGCCAGCATCAGCCCGGCCAGCAGCAGCAATCGCGGCTCGGGCATGCGGCCGGCCTGTTCAAGAATTTTCGCGGCCTCTTCATTCAGCAGGCCCGAGGCGCGGCGCAGAAGCCTTTCCTCACCATCCTGCGCCTGAAGCGTGTATTCCTTGTGGCCGATGGTGAAGGTCACGTCCATGGCTCAGCCCTCCCGCGTGTCAAAGGCCAGAATATCGGCGGGCGCGGGGGTCACATCCTCGGCATAGGGCGCGTCCGAGGCGCGCGGCGCGCGCGCGATCAGCCCCTCAAGCCCCGACATGATGTCATCCAGCGCCGCGATTTCGGCGGCGCGCGCGGCTTTCAGCGCGTCAAGCTCGGCGCGCAGGGCATCGTCGCCCGCCATGTCCCCGTCATGCAGGGCCGAAAGCGCCTCATTGGCGCGGGCAAGGCGGGCGGTTTCCTCATGCGCCTCGGCCAGCCGGCGCTTCAGGGCCTGATTCTCGGCACGCAAGGCCACAAGCGCGGGCTCCGCCTCTGCCGGGCCCGGAACAGATGCGCGATCAAGTGCCGCATCAATGCGGCCAAGGGCGGCGATCAGGCGCTTTTCACTGTCCGCAAAGCTGGTCATGGGGGTTCCCGACATGAATTATCATGAACAACGGTTCTAGGGCGGAAGCGCCCGAAAAACAAGAACGGCCGGGAAAGCCCGCGCCCCGGCAGCGCGGTTCTTCGCCGATCCCGCCCCCCGCCATCACGCCCTGCCATCTTGGCGGCGCCGCGCGCGCGGCCTATAAGCGGCAGGCCAGAAAAGGGATACGCCATGCGCAAGGCAGAGATTACCCGCAAGACCGCCGAGACCCGGATCTCGGTCGAAGTCTCGCTGGATGGAAGCGGCATTTACGACAACCAGACCGGGGTGGGCTTCTTCGATCACATGCTCGACCAGCTGTCGCGCCATTCGCTGATCGACATGACCATCCGCGCGGATGGCGACCTGCATATCGACGATCACCACACGGTCGAGGACGTGGGCATCGCCATCGGTCAGGCGCTGGCGCGCGCGCTTGGCGACAAGATGGGCATCCGGCGCTACGGCTCGTTCCTGCTGGCCATGGATGACGCGCTTGTGCGCGCGGCGCTTGATCTTTCGGGGCGGCCCTTCCTGGTCTGGAACGTCGCCTTCCCCAGCCAGAAGATCGGCACATTCGACACCGAACTGCTGCGCGAGTTCTTTCAGGCGCTTTCGACCCATGGCGGGATCACGCTGCATGTCGATGCGCTTCACGGGATCAATTCGCACCACATCGCCGAGGCCACCTTCAAATCCGTTGCCCGCGCGCTGCGCGAAGCGGTCGAGCCGGACCCCCGCAGCGACACACTGCCTTCGACCAAGGGTGCGCTCTGATGCGGGTGGCGCTTGTCGATTATGACAGCGGCAATCTGCATTCGGCGCAAAAGGCATTCGCGCTGATGGGGGCGGATGCGGGGGCTCAGGTCATCGTGACCGGAGACCCCGATATCGTGGCGCGCGCCGACCGGATCGTGCTGCCCGGCGACGGCGCTTTCCCGGCCTGCAAGGCCGCGCTTGATGCCCTGCCCGGCATGGTCGAGGCGCTGACCGAGGCCGTGACCCGTCGCGCCGTGCCCTTCATGGGCATTTGCGTGGGCATGCAGATGCTGGCCAATCTGGGCCATGAATATCAGCCGACCCCCGGCCTTGGCTGGATCGGCGGCAAGGTCGACCGGATCCGCCCTTCGGACACAGGCCTCAAGGTGCCGCATATGGGCTGGAACGACCTGCGCCTGCGCGCGCGCCATCCGGTGCTGGACGGCATCAGCGACGGCGATCACGCCTATTTCGTCCATAGCTGGCAGTTCCACCCCAAAGACCCCGCGCATCTGCTGGCGGATGTGGATTATGGCGGGGCGGTCACGGCCATCATCGGGCGTGACAATATCATCGGCACCCAGTTCCACCCCGAAAAATCCCAGACGCTCGGCCTGCGCATCATCGGGAATTTCCTGAACTGGAGCCCCTAGCCGGGCAACCCGGACGGCCCCCGGGGGGCCGTCCCTGCCATGCCGCTTATGGCAGCCGCGCCCAGTTCTGGCTTTTGCAGATCAGCCCGCCCGCGACACAGCCCGAAAGACTCATCGCATTGCCGTTGACGCTGGCCTTGCCGTTATAGACCTTGTTATCCGCCGGGCGCAGCACGCGCCCGCGATAATTGCCCCCGCCCTGCGGCACCATGTCGATCATGATCTGCTTGCCGATATTGGGCGACTGGAACTCGGTCCGGTCACGGAAGGTGCGGGTGATCGTGCCGCAATAGGCATTGCCGCAGGCCGCGACCCGCACATGGGCAAAGGCCCCCTCATCAGGCTGGGTCTGCCACATCCCTTCGATCGGATCGGCGGATGCCGCCGCCGCAAGCAAGCCGAAGGCGGCGGCAAGCGCGAATGTTCTCATGTCTTTTTCCTCCCTTGAACTCCCTGCGGGCGATGAAAGGCCAGAGCTGCGATTCTCGCAAGAATGACGTCGGGTCGCGCGAAAGATCGCCCCCGTCCCGGACGCTCTCATGAACACGCCCCCCCGCCCCCACGCACCATCTTTCTTCTGTCCATAAATATCCTCGGGGGTCCGGGGGCAGACAGCCCCCGGCTTGCGACGCCACGATCCCGCGCAACCCCGCGCCACAGCTCGCGCCTTGTCCCCTGCCCGCCCCTGTGGCAAAGCCGCAGGGCCAGACCCCGCCAGAGAGCCTTCACATGATCCTTTACCCCGCCATCGACCTCAAGGACGGCAATTGCGTGCGCCTTCTGCGCGGTGACATGAATGCCGCGACCATATTCGGCAGCGATCCGGCAGCCCAGGCCCGCGCCTTTCAGGATGCGGGCGCCGAATGGCTGCATCTGGTCGATCTGAACGGCGCTTTCGCCGGCCAGCCCGTCAATGCCGCCGCGGTCAAGGCGATCCTTGCCGCCACGGATATTCCCGCGCAGCTTGGCGGCGGTATCCGCGACATGGCAACCATCGCCATGTGGCTGGAAAAGGGGCTGGCACGGGTGATCCTTGGCACCGTGGCGGTGGAAAACCCGGCTCTCGTTCATGAGGCCGCGCACGCCTTCCCCGGTCAGGTCGCGGTGGGGATCGATGCCCGCAAGGGGCGCGTGGCCACCAAGGGCTGGGCCGAGGAAACCGATATCGACGCCACCGATCTGGCGCGCCGCTTCGAGGATGCGGGCGTGGCCGCGATCATCTATACCGATATCGACCGCGACGGGGCGATGGGCGGCCCGAACACCCCCGCGACCGAGGCGCTGGCGCGTGCCGTCTCGATCCCGGTGATCGCCTCGGGCGGGGTGTCCTCGATGGCGGATCTGATCGGGCTGGCCGATACCGGCGTGATCGCCGGCGCGATTTCGGGGCGCGCGCTTTACGATGGCGCGCTGGATCTGGCCGGGGCGCTGGCGGCGCTGAAGGGCCGGTAGGGGGCAGGGGGCATATGCTGGTCGATCCCAACCATCCGTTTTTCCGCAAGGCCTGGGTGCGCATTCTTTGCGTGGTCCTGCCCTTTCTATGGGCCCTGGTAGAGCTTTCGCAGGGCAGCCCGTTCTGGGCGCTGCTTTTCGCGGGCGCGGGCGCGGTGCTGTTTCATGCGCTGATCCTGCGTGGCCCCGACAGGCCCTGACACCCTTCCCTTCGCCGCAGCGGCGGATTAACTGTAAGACATGCTGAAAACCCGCATCATACCCTGTCTGGATGTCGCCGATGGCCGTGTGGTCAAGGGCGTGAATTTCGTCGATCTCATCGATGCCGGCGACCCGGTTCAGGCCGCGCGCGCCTATGACGCCGCCGGTGCCGATGAAATCTGCTTTCTGGACATCCACGCCACCCATGAAAACCGGGGCACCATGTTCGATGTGGTCACGCGCACCGCCGAACAATGTTTCGTGCCCCTGACCGTGGGCGGCGGGGTGCGCAGCCATCATGACGTGCGCGCGCTGCTTCTGGCGGGGGCCGACAAGGTTTCGTTCAACTCGGCCGCCGTGGCCGATCCCGATGTCATCACCGAGGCCGCCGACCGCTTCGGCTCGCAATGTATCGTCTGCGCCATCGACGCCAAGACCGTCGCCCCCGGCAAATGGCAGATTTTCACCCATGGCGGGCGCAGGCCGACGGGGATCGACGCGGTGGAATTCGCCCGTCTCGTGGCCGCGAAGGGCGCGGGCGAGATCCTGCTGACCAGCATGGACCGCGACGGCACGCGGGCGGGTTTCAATATCGCGCTGACCCGCGCCGTGGCCGATGCCGTGGATATCCCGGTGATCGCCTCGGGCGGGGTGGGCACACTGGATCATCTTGCCGAAGGCGTGACCGAAGGCCATGCCAGCGCCGTGCTTGCGGCCTCGATCTTCCATTTCGGCACCTTCACCATCGGCGAGGCCAAGGCCCATATGGCCGCAGCCGGCATCCCCATGAGGCTGACATGAGCGATTATGACGCATTCGCCCGGCTGGATGCCACCATCGCCGAACGCCGCAATGCCGACCCCGACAGCAGCTGGACCGCGAAGCTTCTGGCGCGCGGCCCCGAGAAATGCGCCGAGAAATTCGGCGAGGAAGCCATCGAGGCCGTGATCGAGGCCGTGCGCGGCGATCCCGCCCGGCTGACCTCGGAAGCGGCGGATGTGATCTATCATCTGGCGGTGATGCTGGCGTCGCGCGGCCTTGGACTTGCCGATGCGGGCGCGGAACTGGCGCGGCGCGAAGGGCTGTCGGGCATCGCGGAAAAAGCCGCGCGCAGCTAGGATGATCCGGCTTTCGGCAGTGATTTCGCGGGCGGCGGTGCCTTCCGCCAGACCGATGCGGCGCGGCTGCCAGCAAAATGCCGTGAAAATCAAGCCGAAACTTCGCTGATGCGGCCAAACTGCTTTCCCTCGGGTCGGGTTCCTTGATATAAGCCGCCAGACCCATACCGCGCGACAGATGCGGGCATCACAAGGCAGAGGACACTCATGACCGCATTCGGCAAATCCGGCAGCAGAAACCATGAAGGGGATGTTGCTTTCATCCAGTCGCTGGCGGAACTGCTTAACAGCAGCGATCTGGCAGAGCTTTCGGTAAAGCGGGAATATGGCGAACATGACCGGCTGACAGTCAGCCTGTCCAAACAGGGCAAGCAGGTGATCATGCCCGCCCCCGCCTATGCGCCCGCCGCCCCCGCCGCCGCACCCGCCCCCGTCCAGCATGGCCCGGCCACGCCGACGGCGGCACCCGGTGCGACCTCGGGCGATCCGGCCGATCTGCCCGGTGCCGTGACCTCGCCCATGGTCGGCACCGCCTATCTTGCGGCGGAACCGGGGGCCGCGCCTTTCGTCACCATCGGCCAGCAGGTCAGCGAGGGCGATACGCTGCTCATCGTCGAGGCGATGAAGACCATGAACCACATTCCCTCGCCCAAATCCGGCACGGTCAAGCGCATTCTGATCGATGACGGCTCGCCGGTCGAATATGGCGCGCCTCTGATGATCGTGGAATAAGGCGGCGGGGATGTTCGACAAGATCCTGATCGCCAACCGGGGCGAAATCGCGCTGCGCGTGATCCG
>JAUNTV010000184.1 GCA_030538515.1 Paracoccus sp. (in: a-proteobacteria) | reverse complement strand
GGCCGCGCTGCGCGAACTGACGGAAGAAACCGGCCTGCCGGCCTCATCCGTCGAGATGCTGGCCCTGACCCCGGACTGGATCTATTACGACCTGCCCGCCGATCTGGTGGGCAGGATGTGGAAGGGCCGCTACGGGGGGCAACGCCAGATCTGGGCGCTTGCGCGCTTCACCGGCAAGGATACCCAGGTCGATATCGCCACCGAACACCCCGAATTCGCCCGCTGGTGCTGGATGACCGCTGATGATCTGATCGAAAAGATCGTCCCCTTCAAGCGAAAGCTCTACACGCAGGTCTTCGACAGCTTCCGCAAGGACCTGGCCTGACGACAGCCCCGAAGTCCCTGCGGTTGCTGCTGCTTTGTTCAAGGGGCCATACCCGCTGAGTCGTTCTGAGAGCATGCGAAGATGCTCTTATGGCGCCGAAAACGGCTATCTGTTCCGGGGGAGAATCGCCGAGCGCAAATTCCGCAATCTTTTGCGCCTCTGTGCCCCGGATATCACGGCCGATCTGGCCGCCGAACGAACCGGCGTTGACCATAAAAATGCCGCAACGCTGTTTCGGTTTCCGCGCCATTGCATGGCCGCGATGGTCAGGATGGCCGCCCCTTCGAGGGCGTCGTGAAGCTTGACGAAAGCGACCTCGGACCCGTGCGTCAGCGCGCCTGGCCCGGACGCGGAGCGGCGGAGAAAACGCTGGACTTTGGGGCCTTGGAGCGCGACGGAGTGCACCGTTTTCTGTTATTGAAAATCGTTTTGAATCAATGTGCTGATGAATTCTTGAAAGGCCGCGTCTACCTGTCGGCAGAGATCGCCGCAGACGGTTTCAAAGGCCATGACGGACTGGTCAAGGCAGGCTTTTCCAGGCATCACCGCATCGATGAACCCTACGCCCGAGACAGCGCCCTGTTCAGCGAAAGCGGCGTTCATACCAACGGCATCGAAAGCTTCTGAGCTACGCCGAGCGCCGCCATCAGAAGTTCAACGGGTTGCGAAAGGCCAGCTTCCCGGCCTTCCTGAAAGAGGCTGAGTTTCGATTCAATAACCGTGGTCGAGGTCTCTGTAAAATCCTGCTCACGTCGCGCAGAATGAAACCGCTCAGACGCTGAGCCGGGGCAGGTCCTTGCCCCAATACCAATAACCCCTTCCCCTCAGCTTTCCCGGAAGGCGCGGGTGAAGTAGTCGGTGAAGGGCTTGACGAGATAGGCGGCGGGGCTGCGTTCGCCGGTCTGGATATAGACTTCGACCGGCATTCCCGGGATCAGCGCCAGATCGCCCAGGGCGTCGTGCTGGTCGGGCAGGATGGTGACCTCGGCGCGGTAGAAGGGCGTATTGGTGATCTCGTCCAGAATCGCATCGGCCGAGAGGCGGCTGATCAGGCCGTCGATTTCGGGTGTGGTGCGGGCGTTGAAGGCGGAAAAGCGCAGCTTCACGTCCTGACCGGGGTGCACCTCGTCGATATGGATGGTCGCGATCCGGGCGGCAATCACCAGCGGGCGGTCCTGCGGGATGAGATAAAGGATCGGCTCGGCCGGGCGGATGACCGAACGCGGCGTCGTCACCTGCATCTGATAGACGATCCCCGCCACCGGCGCGGTGATATCCAGCCGCGAAAGCTGTTCGAGAAGCGCGTGGCGGCGCTCGGCCAGTTCCATCTCGCGATAGCCGAGATCGCGCAATTCGGTCTCGGCCTGCTCGCGCCGGTCGCCTTTCGTGCGCAGCAGCGTGATGCTGATTTCGGTCTGGCGGATTTCGGCCTGCGCCCGGGCGGCCTGCATCTCGCCGATGCGCCCGTCGATCGAGGCGGCCTCTCGTTCCAGGGCCAGCACACGCGCCATCTGCGCAAGGCCCTTGTCGAAAAGCGCGCGCTGATCACCCAGCTCCTGCGCGATCAGCCGGCGTTGTGCCTCCAGCGCGGCCTGCTGCGCATTGATGCCGTCGATCTGCGCGCCGACCTGATCGGATTGCGTGGCAAGCTGGTCAAGCGATTGCTGAAGGCTGTATCGGCGGGTCTGGAACAGGCTTTCCTGCCCTGTCATCAGCCCGCGCAAGCCCGGATCGGCAGCGGCGGCATCGGTCAGGGGCGCGGGAAAGGTGATGCCCGCGGTCACGTCACGCTCGGCCTCAAGACGGCCGCGGCGGGCCAGAATCTCGTAATATTGCCCTTCGATGATTGCCAGTTCGCTGCGCAAAAGCGCGCCGTCGAGACGGATCAGCACATCGCCGGCGGCGACCGTGGCCCCCTCGCGGACCAGAATATCATGGACGACGCCGCCGTCCGGGTGCTGGACGACCTGACGCTGCTGCTCGACCTCGATCTGGCCATGCGCGACTACGGCGCCTGCGATGCGGGTGCCGAAGGCCCATGCGCCAAAGCCCAGAAACAGAACGAGAATCGCGGCAAGCCCCATGCCCATCGGGCCCCGCAGCGGCCATTGCGGGTCGGTCTGATGATCGGGGCGGCTCATGATGCGCCCCCTGCGACCGCGCGGCGCGAGGCCTGAACGGCATCGGCATTCTGCAACACGGCCTTCAGCACCTCGTCGCGCGGCCCGAAGCTGCGCACAAGGCCATTGTCCAGCATCAGCAACAGGTCGCATTCGGCGATTGCCGCCGGGCGATGGGCCATGATCATCACGATCCCCCCCGCCGCCTTGATATTGCGAATGGCGCTGTTGAGCGCCTGCGAGCCGTCATTGTCGAGATTGGAGTTCGGCTCATCCAGCACCAGCAGCACCGGGTCAGAGTAAAGCGCCCGCGCCAGCCCGATGCGCTGGATCTGGCCGCCCGACAGAAGGCCGCCTGTCTGGGCAAGCGGCGTATCATAGCCCTGCGGCAGATTGAGGATCATCTGATGCGCCGCCGCCGCTTGCGCCGCCGCGACGACGCGCGCCGGATCGGGGGCGGGGTCGAGCCGGGCGATGTTTTCGGCCACGGTGCCGTCAAACAGCGTGACCTTTTGCGGCAGATAGCCGATCAGCCGGCCAAGCGTGTCGGGCGCGAACTGGTCCAGCGTGGCCCCCCCGATGCGGATCGAGCCGGCAGCGGGCGGCCATGCATGGGTAATGGCGCGCGCCAGTGTCGACTTGCCCGCCCCCGAGGGGCCGATCACGCCAAGCGCCTGCCCCGGCGCAAGCGACAGGGTGACGCCGCGCAGCGTCGGCACGCGCTGACCCGGCGGCACCACGGAAAGCTGCGATATCTGAAGCCGCGCCTCGGGCCGGGGCAGGGTGATCGGCGCGACCGGGGGGGGGCGGCGCGACAAAAGCCCGGCCAGCCGGCTCCAGCCTTCCTGGGCGCGTTGCAGGACGGGCCATTGGCCGATCAGCACCTCGACCGGTTGCAGCGCGCGCCCCATCAGGATCGAGGATGCAATCATCGCGCCCGGCGAAAGCTGCTGGTGCAGGACCAGCCAGGCCCCGGCAGCCAGCATCGCGCTTTGCAAAAACAGCCGGAAGCTGCGCGAGAACGCGGCGAAGGCCTGCGCGGAATCGGCACCGGCCAGCCCGACGCGGGCGGCGTCATGGCGCGCCTTGCCCCACCGGCTGAAACTGGCCTCGCGCATGCCAAGGGCACCGATCAACTCGCCCTCGTCCCGGAACATATCGGATATGCGCTCGGCCGATTGTCCGCGGATCGCGCTGTCATGCAGCGCGTTTCGCGTGGCATATTGGTTCAGCCATGTGGCAAGGATCAGAACCAGCCCGCCCGCCGTCGCCACCATCCCCAGCATGGGGTGGAAGATATAGACCGCCAGCAGATAGATCGGCGCGAAGGGCAGATCGAACAGCGCCAGCGCCACGGGCGAGCCGATCAGCGCGCGCATCGCCTCAAGATCGCGCATGCCGCCGCGCGCCACCGCATCCGATCCGGTGGCGGCCCCGTCATCCAGCGAGGCGGCGAAAACCCGCCGTTCCAGCCGCTGCTGAAATCGCAATGCGACGCGCTGCATGATATTGAAGCGGGCAAGGTCGACGAAACCCATGATCAGAAACAGAAACGCCGCCAGCAAAAACAGCGCCACCAGCGTCTCGACCGAGCGCGAGCCGAGAACGCGGTCATAGACCTGCATCATGAACAGGGGGCCGGTCAGCATCAGCAAGTTCACCACAAGCGAGAAGATCGCCACCATGATGAATATGGGCATCAGCCCCGCCCGCGCGCGGCGAAGTTCCGTCAGTCCACTGTCACTGGCCGCCATCACGCCATTCCATCCCGAACCATCGCCCCGCCCGGCTTGTTCGCCCGGACGGCAGCCCTTATTGCGCGTCCGAACCGCCCCGGCAAGCGGCCCCGCGAATCAGCCCTTCCGTCAGGTTATCAGCGAAATGTTAGCGAAACCCTTATCCCTTCTGATCTTTCTTGCGGCCGTGGCGCTTGGCGGCTGCGCGGGCGGGCCCGAAGGCGGGATACACGACCCGCATGAGGGGGCGAACCGGCGCGTCCACGCCTTCAACAAGGGGCTGGACAGCCATGTCATCCGCCCGCTGACGAAGCCCCTGCGCGGTGATGATGACGGCGAGGACGGCGCGATGAGCCTGCTGGCCAATGTCGGGCGCAATCTTTCGCTGCCGGGCAAGGCGGTGAACGGGCTGCTTCAGGGCCGGCCCGCGCGGGCAGGGCAGAATCTGGGGCGCTTTTTCATCAATTCCACCCTTGGACTGGGCGGCATTCATGATATCGCCGGGCGAGAATTCGGCCTGACCGAGCAAGACACCGATTTCGGTGAAACCCTTCATGTCTGGGGCATGCCCGAAGGCGCCTATCTGGAACTGCCCCTGATCGGCCCCTCGACCGAACGCGATGCCCTGGGCCGGGTGGTCGATTTCGTCATCGATCCGCTGGATCATGTCCTGGGCCGGCGCGAGGCCATGGCCGCCACGGCGATCAGGATGGGTTCAAAAGCCGGTGATCGGGCACGTTTCGGGGCGACGGTCGATTCGGTTCTGCACGAAAGTGCCGATAGCTATGCACAGGCGCGGCTGCTTTACTTGCAGCATCGCCGCTACGAACTCGGGATGGAAGGCGAGGCTTATGACCCTTACGACGACCCTTACGATACACCCTGACCGGCGCGGTTTCCTTGGGCTTCTGGCCGGGGCCATGGCGTTTTACGCCATGCCTGCGCGCGCGCTGACCCCCGATCAGGCCAGTGCCCTTGTCCGGCAATCCCTGAACGAGGTCTATGCCGTCATCAATTCCGGCAAGCCCCCCGCGCAGCTTTACAGGGATTTCGAGGCGATCTTCGCGCGCTATGCCGATGTCGACGTGATCGCGCGCTCTGCCCTTGGGCCGGCCGCGCGCCAGATCAGCGCGCAGCAATTCGCGGCCTACCGGCAGGCGTTTCAGGGCTATATCGGGCGCAAATATGGCGCGCGTTTCCGCGAGTTCATCGGCTCGAAGATCGAGGTAACGGGCGCGCGGCAGGTGAAATCCTATATCGCGGTCACGTCGGTCGCGCATCTGAACGGGCGCGCGCCGATGGTGATGGAGTGGCACGTCTCGGACCGGTCAGGGCAGAATAAATACTTCAATATCATCATCGAAGGCGTGAACATGCTGGCCAGCGAACGCACCGAGATCGCGGCCAAGCTGGCGGCCAATCGCGGCGATGTGGCGGCGCTGACGGCGGCCTTGCAGCGCCAGGGCGCGTGACGCCCGCGGCATGAAAAAGGCGCGCCGGGTAGTCCCGCCGCGCCGCCTTTCCCGGCCTTGGGCGGCACCTTCGCCCCGTTCTTCTTTTACGCAAACGCTCGATCCCCGCCACAGGGGGCGGTGCGTCAGGGTCGGCTAGTTCAGCCCCTCGATCCCGCGCAAAATATCGCTGAGCGGGTCGCTTTCGGGGTTTTCGGGCGCATTGGTCACGCCGCGCATGGTGGCCTCGGTCGAGCTGCTGGTCTCGCCCTCGAAACGCGGCGGTCCGCCCTGCGCCTGCGCGTTGACCTGGCCGAGCGCGGCGCGCAG
>JAUNTV010000183.1 GCA_030538515.1 Paracoccus sp. (in: a-proteobacteria) | reverse complement strand
TCAGCGTGGCGATGGTGCCCTCGGTCTCGAAACGGATGGTATCATAGGTCATGGCGGTTCCTTCTGTTGCGGGCAGCATGGCGCGCGCGGGCCTGCGCGAAAAGCCCCGCCGTGGCGTCACCCGCCGTTCAGTCGCGCATGATTTCGTCGAGACGCGCCTTTTCCGCCGCCGAAAGCGGGGCCGGTGCCTCGGGCCCCATGCGCCGGCTTCTGATGAACCGCCAGCCCAGAAACAGCGCCAGAAGCGCCAGCAGCGGACCGGCCAGATACAGGATCAGATTGCCGCCCGTGGCGCGGGGCTGGAACAGCACGAATTCGCCATAACGGTCGGTGACTGCATCGATGACCTGCGCGTTGCTGTCGCCCTCGACCAGCCTTTCGCGGACGTAAAGGCGCAGGTCGCGGCTGATCTCGGCATTGGATTCGTCGATGGTCTCGCCCTGACAGATCGGGCAGCGCAACAGCTTCGAGATGTCGCGCGCGCGCGCCTCAAGCGCGGGGTCATCCAGCACCTCATCGGGTTGCACGGCGAAGGCGGGCGCGGCCAGAAGCAGCATGAGGGCAAACAGAAGGCGCTTCATTCGGCGAGCACTCCGGCAGCGGGCATCTGCTTGCGGCGCGCACCGGCAGCGACGCGGTAGCGGCGGTCCGAAAGGCTGATGAAGCCGCCAAGCGCCATCAGCGCGCAGCCGAACCATATCCAGTTGGCGAAGGGCTTGATATAGCTGCGCACCGCCCAACCGCCGTTCAGTTGCGGATCACCGATGACCAGATAGATATCGCGGAAGAAGCCGTTGTCGATCGCGGCTTCGGTCGTGGGCATGGCCTGCACGGGGTAGACGCGTTTTTCGGGGTGAAGCACGGCGATCCGGCGTCCGTCGCGGGCGACGCTCATGGTTGCCATGGTCGAGATGTAATTCGGCCCCGGCACCTCATCGACGGAATCAAGCGTGATCGCATAGCCCGAGACCTCGAAGGTTTCACCGATGCGGGCGGTGCGGATATCCTCGACCTCCCATGCCATGAGCAGGCTGATGCCGATGAAGGTCACGCCAAGCCCGGCATGGGCGCAGGCCTTGCCCCAATCGGCGCGCGGCAGCCGGCCAAGGCGCGCCCAACCCGCGCTGCCGGTGCGCAGCCACAGCTCGGCCATGGCACCGAAGACCAGCCAGGCCCCAAGCCCCGCGCCGATCACCGCCAGCCCGCTGCGCCCGGTCGAGACGGCGTAAACCAGCACCATCACCGCAAGGCTGAGCGCCAGCGCCCCCCTGAGCGGCAGCATCGCGCGGCGCAGGTTGCCGCGTTTCCACGGGATGATCGCGCCGATGGGCAGCACGAGCGCCAGCGCGATCATGAAGGGGGTGAAGGCCTGTTCGAAGAAGGGCGGGCCGACCGAAAGCTTGCGGTCGAAGAACATCTCGGCGATCAGGGGCCAGACCGTGCCGATAAAGACCACGAAGGCCGAGACCGCCAGCAGGATATTGTTCAGCACCAACGCCCCTTCCCGCGAGACCGGCGCAAAGACGCCACGCGCCTGCATGCTGCTGGCGCGGGCGGCGAAAAGGGTCAGCGCGCCGCCGGTAAAGGCCACCAGAATGCCAAGGATGGCCACGCCCCGCGTCGGGTCAGCGGCGAAGCTGTGCACCGATGTGATCACGCCCGAGCGCACGATGAACGTGCCGATCAGCGAAAAGCCGAAGGCCATGATCGCAAGAAGGATCGTCCAGCTTTTCAGCACCTCGCGCTTTTCGACCACGATGGCCGAATGCAGCAGCGCGGCGGCCAGAAGCCAGGGCATGAAGCTGGCGTTTTCCACCGGGTCCCAGAACCAGAACCCGCCCCAGCCCAGTTCGTAATAGGCCCACCAGGACCCAAGCGCGATGCCGATGGTCAGAAACACCCATGCCGCCAGCGTCCACGGACGCACCCATCGCGCCCAGGCGGCATCCACGCGGCCTTCGATCAGGGCGGCGACGGCGAATGAAAAGGCCATGCTCAGCCCGACATAGCCCAGATAAAGGAAGGGCGGATGAAAGGCCAGGCCGGGGTCTTGCAAAAGCGGGTTCAGGTCGCGCCCGTCGAAGGGCGGCACGGGAAAACGGGTGAACGGGTTCGAGGTGAAGATGATGAACGCATAGAAGGCCGCCCCCACCGCCGCCTGCACGCCAAGAACACGCGCGCGCAGGCTTGGCGGCAGATCATCGCCGCGCAGCGCCGCCGCCGCGCCGAACAGCGCCAGGATCAGCACCCAAAGCAGCATCGAGCCTTCATGATTGCCCCAGACGCCCGAGACCTTGTAAAGCATCGGCTTGGTGCTGTGCGAATTCTCATAGACAAGCGCCACCGAGAAATCCGAGGTCACGAAGCTGAAGGTCAGCGCCGCAAAGGAAACGCTCACCAGCCCGAACTGGGCAAGGGCCGCGGGGCGCGCGGCATCCATCCATGCGGGCCAGCCCTGCCCGGCCCCGATCAGCGGCACGAGGCATTGAAACAGCGACATCGCGAAGGCAAGGATAAGGGCGAAATGTCCGATCTCGGCGATCATGATATGCTCCGTTGCGCGGGGCGATCATAGCGCCCTGCCCGCATGCTTGCCAGCAGAACCGCCGCGACGCCCTGCCGCAGCGCTATTCGACGCCGCTTTGGGATTTGCGATAGGTCTGGATTTCGTCGACGACGAAATCGCGGAAGGCGATGACCCGGCGGGAACTGCGCAGTTCCTCGGGGAAGGCCAGAAAGACCGGCACTTCGGCCGATTCCACATCATCGAAGACCCGCACCAGATCGGGGAAATCGGCGGTCAGGTAATCGGGCAGAACGCCGATACCGACATCCGCCAGAACCGCCTGCAAGACGCCGAAGTAATTGTTCACCAGCAAAAGCGAGCGCGGGTTCACCTCAAGCAGTTGCTGCACAAGAAGCTTGCCGGCCAGCACCTGCGGCACGGCCGGGTCCTGCCCCACCAGCCGGTGGCGCGCCAGATCGGGCACCGACATGGGCCGGCCCGCCTCGGCCAGATAGGAACGCGTGGCGTAAAGCCGCATGCGGATGTTCAGAAGCCGGCGACGGATCAGGTCCGACTGGCTGGGTTCCTTCATGCGGATCGCCACATCGGCCTCGCGCATGGGCAGATCGAGGACGCGTTCCTCAAGGATGAGATTGACCTTCAGATCGGGATAAAGCGCGTAAAGCTTGTTCAGGCGCGGCACCAGCCACAGCGTGCCAAAGCCGGTCGCCGCCGTCACCTTCAACTCGCCCATCACATGATCTTCGCTGTCGCGGATGCGCGCCTCGGCCATGTCAAGCTTGCTGGCCATCTCGGACGTGGCATTGAACAAAAGCTCGCCCTGCTCGGTCAGGATCAGCCCGCGCGCATGGCGGTGAAACAGGGTCACGCCAAGCTGTTCCTCAAGCCCGCGGACCTGCCGGCTGACCGCCGATTGGGACAGGCGCAGCGAATCACCGGCATGTGTCAGGCTGCCCGCATCCGCCACGGCATGAAAGATGCGCAGCTTGTCCCAGTCCATCTTATGCTTTTCGACCTCAGCAGATATGCAATCATTACAACCCTTACGCGTTATGGGCGTTTTCGGCAACATCTGCAAAAGACCAGTTTTCGCTTGGTGGGTCAGCTTTGCTGACATATACAGAGGGAACCACCGCCAGCTGGGGAGGAGCAAGATGGGGGTTCCACGGGACAAGGCCTTTTCACTGGCCGACCGCTTCGATCTGACGAAATCCCATGTGCTGCTGAACGGCACGCAGGCGCTTGTGCGCCTGATGCTGATGCAGCATGCCCGTGACCGGCAGGCAGGGCTGAACACGGCCGGGCTGGTCACCGGCTATCGCGGCAGCCCGCTTGGCGGGGTCGATCTGGCGATGATGAAATCCGACACGCTTCTGCGCGCCCATGACATTCTGTTTCAGGCCGGGCTGAACGAGGATCTGGCAGCCACCGCCATCTGGGGCAGCCAGCAGGCCGAATTGCGCGGCGAGGGCAAATATGACGGCGTGTTCGCGCTGTGGTATGGCAAGGGGCCGGGGATCGACCGCTCGGGCGATGTGATGCGCCATGGCAATATGGCCGGCGCGTCGCGTCATGGCGGCGTGGTCATGGCCATGGGCGACGATCATACGGGCGAATCCTCGACCGTGCTGCATCAGTCGGACTGGGCCATGGTGGATGCCTATATCCCGGTCATCTCGCCCGCGGGGGTGCAGGAAATTCTGGATTACGGGCTTTACGCCTTCGCGCTGTCACGTTTCGCGGGTGTCTGGACCGGCCTGAAAACCATGAAGGACACGGTCGAGGTCACATCCGTCGTCAATGGCGACCCGTTCCGGCTGGATTTCGTGACGCCCGATTTCAGCATGCCCGATGGTGGCCTGAACATCCGGCTTGGCGACACGCCCGTCGCGCAGGAAGCGCGCATGATCGATTTCAAGCGCTTCGCCGCCGAGGCGTTTTCCCGCGCCAACCGGATCGACCGCAGGGTCTGGGGCAAGCCCGGCGCGAAGATCGGCTTCGTGGCGGCGGGCAAGAACTGGCTGGATCTGGTCCATGCCCTGGCCCTTCTGGGCATCGACGAGGCCGAGGCAGACCGCCTTGGCATCAGCACCTACAAGATCGGCCAGACCTTCCCGATGGATATGAAGACCTTCCAGGAATGGTCCGGGCCGCTGGATCTGGTCGTCGTGGTCGAGGAAAAGCGCAAGCTGATCGAAGTGCAGGTCAAGGAAGCCATCTTCGACAACCGCCGTGGCCGGCGCGTCATCGGCTGGAAGCATGACCGCACCGGCGCGGAAATCTTCCCCACCCGCTATGCGCTTGATCCGGTGATGATCGCCGAAAAGATCGGCGGCATCCTGCTGGAAGAAGGGCGCGGCACCGAAGCTATCCGGGCGGGGCTGGAAAAGCTGGCCTTGGCCCGGCGCGCGGATAACGCGCCCGAAATCGCCACGCGGACACCGTGGTATTGCTCGGGCTGCCCGCACAGCACCTCGACCCGCCTGCCCGAAGGCAGCCGCGCCTATGCCGGGATCGGCTGTCACTATATGGTGCAGTGGATGGACCGCGAAACGACCGGCTTCACCCAGATGGGCGGCGAAGGTTCGAACTGGGTGGGCGAAGCGCCGTTTTCGAAAAGACCCCATGTCTTTCAGAACCTTGGCGACGGAACCTATAATCACTCCGGCTCTTTGGCGATCCGTCATGCCGTCGATACCAGGACCAATATCACCTATAAGATCCTGTTCAACGATGCCGTTGCCATGACCGGCGGCCAGCCCATCGAAGGCGGGCTGACGCCACCTCAGGTCGCGCGTGAACTGGTGGCGATGGGGGTCGATCCGGTCATTGTCGTTCATGACGAAAAGGAAGAGGTCGATCCCGGCCAGTTCCGGGGCCTGCGCGTCGAGACCCGCGACAAGCTGATGGCCGTGCAGCGCGAACTGTCCCAAAAGGGCGGAACCTCGGCCATTCTTTACATCCAGACCTGCGCCGCCGAAAAGCGCCGCCGCCGCAAGAAAGGCGATTTCCCCGACCCCGACCGCCGCATCTGGATCAACCCCGAAATCTGCGAGGGCTGTGGCGATTGCGGCGTGCAGTCGAATTGCGTCTCGGTGGTGCCGCTGGACACGGAACTGGGCCGCAAGCGCCAGATCGAGCAATCATCCTGCAACAAGGATTATTCCTGCGTGAACGGGTTCTGCCCCAGCTTCGTATCCGTCAGGGGCGGCAAGCTGCGCAAGCCCGAGGCCGCCGCCCTGCATCTGCCCGACCTGCCCGCCCCCGCCCTGCCCGCGATCGACGGCACCCATAATATCGTCATCACCGGCGTGGGCGGCACGGGCGTGGTGACGATCGGCGCGGTGCTGGCGCAGGCCGCCCATATCGACGGCAAGGGTGCCGGCATGATGGAGATGGCGGGCCTGGCCCAGAAGGGCGGCGCGGTCCATATCC
>JAUNTV010000182.1 GCA_030538515.1 Paracoccus sp. (in: a-proteobacteria) | reverse complement strand
AAGCGCGCCCGCGCGTTCGGTCATGTTATCGGCCGCCTGGTAAGTCGCGCCGGCCCGCGCGCCTGCGTCGATGCGGTTCAGAAGCCCGAGCGCAGCCAGCCGCAAGGCGCGCTTTCCGGCCTCATCCGCCTGGGGGCGATAGGGGCCGTCCGGCGCGAAGCGGTGACAGATCCGGTCAAGCTGATCCTCATGCGTCCGGGCAATGGCGGCGGCAAGATCTTCCTGCGCGGCATGGATCGCATCCGGGTCGGGGGTGCCGCCTGCGGCATGGATCGCGGCGGCGATTTCATCTTCGGACGGAAGCGCCAGACAAAGCGCGCGGAACGCCGGGTCGGCCCCTTCATCGGCAAGAACCCGCCCGACCGCCGACAGATATTCGGGGTCCGCAGGCGCGCCCTGGATCATGCCAAGCAGCGTGACGCGCGCCAGTTCGCGCCCGGCCTCCCACCGCGCGAAAGGATCGGTGTCATGGGCCAGCAGAAAGGCCAGCCCGGCAGGCGTGATCTGACGCTTGAGGACCACGGGCGCCGAAAAGCCGCGCAGAACCGAAACCACCGGGCGCGCGGCCAGCCCGTCGAACACGAAACTCTGCCGGCTTTCGGTCATTTCCAGCATGCGGGTGGGCTGGATCTCATCACCATCGGGCGACAGAAGGCCAAGCGCGATCGGGATCACGCGCGGGGGCTTGTCGCTTTGGCCGGGCGTGGGTGGGGTTTCCTGGGTGAAATCCAGCGTCAGATGCCCCGAAGCCGCATCCCATTCCTCAACCATGGTCAGTTCGGGCGTGCCCGCATCGCTATACCAGCGTTTGAACTGCCCCAGATCGCGCCCTGTCGCATCTTCAAAGACGGCCAGCCAATCCTCGATCGTCGCCGCATCACCGTCATGGCGCGTGAAATAGAGATCGAGCGCGCGTTCATAGCCATCATCCCCCACCAGATTTTTCAGCATGCCGATCAGTTCGGCCCCTTTCTCATAAACGGTGGCGGTGTAGAAATTGTTAATCTCGACATAGGAATCCGGGCGGACGGGATGGGCCAGCGGGCCTTGATCCTCGCGGAACTGGCGCGCGCGAAGGGTGCGCACGTCCTGAATGCGCTTGACCGCCCGGCTGCGCATGTCGCCGGTGAACTGCTGATCGCGAAACACCGTCAGCCCTTCCTTCAGGCAAAGCTGGAACCAGTCGCGGCAGGTGATGCGGTTGCCGGTCCAGTTATGGAAATATTCATGCCCGATCACGCTTTCGATCCGCTCGTAATCCGCATCGGTCGCGGTCTCGGGCGAGGCCAGCACCAGCTTCGAGTTGAAGATGTTCAACCCCTTGTTTTCCATGGCCCCCATGTTGAAATCATCGACCGCGACGATATTGAACACGTCAAGGTCATATTCGCGCCCATAGGCGTTCTCGTCCCATTTCATGGACCGGATCAGACTATCGAGCGCATAGCCCGCCCGCGTCTCGTCGCCCGGACGCACCCAGATATTCAGATCGACGTGACGCCCCGACATGGTGGTGAATGCGCCCGACACCGCGCGCAGATCGCCCGCGACAAGGGCGAAAAGATAGGCAGGTTTCGGCCAGGGGTCATGCCAGACGGCCAGCCCCGCTTCCTGCCGGACGGGATTGCCGTTCGACAAAAGCACCGGCAGATCGGAATGCAGCGTCACCTCGAACCGGGCCATGACATCGGGGCGGTCGGGGTAGGGGGTGATATGGCGAAAGCCCTCGGCCTCGCATTGGGTGCAGAAGATGCCGCCCGACAGGTAAAGCCCCTCGCAGGCGGTATTGGCGGCGGGGTTGATGCGGGATTGGGTGGTCAGCGTGAAATCGCCGATGGGCGCGGTGATGATCAGCTGCCCGGCGTCGCGACGCCACTGATCGCCCGCCAGATCGCGCCCGTCGATGGCAATGCGGCGCAGATCGACGCCGGCACCGATATCAAGCACCAGATCGCCCGCCTCACGGCGCGTGAAGTCAAGTTCCGCCGTGACCTCGGTGGCGTCGGGATCAAGGCGCAGCGACAGGCGCGTGCGCTCCAGCCGGAAGGGATAGGGGCGGTAGTCGGACAAAAGCACCGGCTTTTGCGCGGTAAGGGCCTGGGTCATCTGGGTGCCTTTCTTGGAAAAACGCTTCCATGCCGGGAACTTGTCGGTTGCGCCCGAGTTAAGCGCAGGATAGCAGCCTCGCAAGCCGCGAGTTATTGTTCCGGCATGCGCGGGGAACCGCGCCCCGCAGTTTGCATTTAATGGAGACCATCATGGCCAACTACGACCCCAACGATCCCGACAAGACCACGCCGCGCGAAACCTATGTCGAGCCGGTCGAGAAGCGCTCGTCGCCGATGCCGCTGATCATCGGGATCCTTCTGGCCCTGGCGCTTGCCTATTTCGTGCTGACCCGGTTCATGGGCAATGATACCGTCCCGGCCACCCCGGAAGAGCCCGCCGTGACCGAACCTGCCGAAGCTGCTGCGGATGATGCCGCTGCCGCCGCCGAAACGGCTGAATCCGCCGCCGAAACCGCCGGTCAGGCCGCCGAGGAAGCCGCCGCCGCCGTGGGGCAGGCCGCAGAATCCGCGGCCGGTGCCGCCTCTGACGCTGCTGAAACCGCTGTCGATGCGGCCGAGCGCGCGGGCGAATCCGCGGCTCAGGCTGCCGATGCCGCAGCCGGCACCGTGACCGATGCCGCCCAATCCGCCGCCGAAACCGCGGCTGACGCGGCTGCCTCGGCCGAAAGCTCGGCGCAGAGCGCGCTGCAATCGGCGCAGGAAGCTGCCGAACAGGCCGGTCAGGCCGTTGAAGGCGCCGTCGACAATGCCGTCGAAGCGGTCGAGGACCTGATCACGGTCGAGCCGACGACGCCCGCCGTGCCGCCCGCGACCCCTTCGAACTGACGGGTTGACGGGGGCTGACGGGCCACCGCTGACAGATCGCAGGCCGCCGCAACCCGTTTGCGGCGGCCTTTGTGCTGCCCGGCGCAGGATTTCGCGCGGATGGCAGGATTCATCTTCGGCTTGCCCCCTTCACCGGCTTGTGAATATTTGTCGCGCGATGCTAGAGATTGCTCGACCGACATCGAAAGGGGATGGCGATGAAGATTGGCGCATTGAAGGAAAGCCAGCCTGGCGAGAACCGCGTGGCGATCACGCCATCCTCGGCCGGTTTCCTGCAAAAGCTGGGATATGAGGTTCACGTAGAAAGCGGGGCAGGGGCAGGGGCCGGTTTCGCGGATGACGATTACCGCCGCGCGGGCGTCACGGTTGACGCGGCGGCAGGCGATCTGATCGGGGCGGTGGACGTGCTGGCCAAGGTGCGCCCCCCCGAAACCGCCGAGATCGGCCAGATGCGCGAGGGGCAGGTGCTGATCTCGCATTTCTATCCCGCGCAGAACACCGAATTGCTTGAAGCGGCAAAGGCGCAGGGCATCACCGCGATCGCCATGGACATGGTGCCGAGGATCAGCCGCGCGCAGAAGATGGATGCGCTGTCATCCATGGCCAATATCGCGGGCTACCGTGCGGTGATCGAAGCGGCGAATAATTTCGGGCGCTTCTTCACGGGCCAGGTGACGGCGGCGGGCAAGGTGCCGCCGGCGAAGGTACTGGTGGTGGGCGCGGGCGTGGCGGGGCTTGCGGCCATCGGCACGGCGGTCAGCCTTGGCGCGCAGGTCTATGCCTTCGACGTGCGCCCCGAAGTGGCCGAGCAGATCGAATCCATGGGCGCGGAATTCGTTTACCTTGATTTCGCGGAAACCGCGCAGGACGGGGCGGCGACGGGGGGATATGCAGCCCCTTCCAGCCCGGAATTCCGCGAAAAGCAGCTTGAGAAATTCCGCGAGCTTGCGCCCCAGATGGATATCGTCATCACCACGGCGCTGATTCCGGGCCGCGATGCGCCGCTTCTGTGGACGAAGGACATGATCGAGGCGATGAAGCCCGGCAGCGTCATCGTCGATCTGGCCGCCGAAAAGGGCGGCAATGCCGAACTGACCATCCCCGACGAAAAGCATGTCACCGAAAACGGCGTGACCATCATCGGCTATACCGATTTTCCCTCGCGCATGGCCACGCAGTCGTCCGAGCTTTACGGCAATAACATCCGCCATTTCATGGCCGATCTGACGCCCGGCAAGGACGGGCAACTGATCCAGAACATGGAAGATGACGTGATCCGGGGTGCCACGGTCGTGCATGATCACGATATCACATGGCCGCCGCCGCCGCCGAAAATCGCGGCCATCGCAGCCCAGAAGCCCAAGGAAAAGAAGCGCGAGCCGACGCCCGAGGAACGCCGCATGGCCGAGGCCGAGGCCTTCCGCGCCCAGACCCGCAATCAGGTCACGCTGCTTGGGGCAGGGGCCGTGATCATGCTTCTGGTCGGGCTGGTCGCGCCCGCCAGCTTCATGCAGCATTTCATCGTTTTCGTGCTGGCGATCTTCGTGGGCTTTCAGGTCATCTGGAATGTCAGTCACAGCCTGCATACGCCGCTTATGGCGATCACCAATGCGATTTCATCGATCATCATCGTCGGCGCGCTTTTGCAGATCGGATCGGGCGGGTGGCTGATCGTGCTGCTTGCAGCGCTGTCGGTGCTGATGGCGGGCATCAATATCTTTGGCGGCTTCCTGGTCACGCGCCGGATGCTGGCCATGTTCCAGAAATCCTGAGGGGGACAAGATGGATCAACTCATGATCGCACCCACGGGTGAAATGGGAAAAGCGGTGGCCGGTTTCGGCCTGACCGGGGCGGCCTATGTGGTGGCGGCGGTGCTGTTCATTCTGGCGCTTGGCGGGCTGTCGGGGCAGGAAAGCGCGAAACGCGCCGTCTGGTATGGCATTGCCGGTATGGCTTTGGCGGTGCTGGCCACGCTGATCGGGCCGGGTGCCGGGAACTGGTGGCTGTCGCTGATCCTTCTGGCCATCGGCGGCAGCATCGGCTGGGTCATCGCCAATCGCGTCCAGATGACCGAGATGCCGCAGCTTGTCGCGGCCATGCACAGCCTTGTCGGTCTGGCCGCCGTTTTCGTGGGCTTCAACGCGCAATTCGAACTTGGCCGCCTGCAAAAGCTGCTTGAGACCGTCAACAGCGGGCTGAGCACCGCCGCGCGCATCACGCCCGAAACCATGCTGCGCGCCATCGAGGAACTGGCCAGCCTGAAGGGTTTCGCCGCCGTTCTGGCCCAGAAAACCCCGGCCGAGATCGCCATGCTGAAGATCGAGGTCGCGCTTGGCATCTTCATCGGCGCGGTGACTTTTACCGGCTCGGTCGTGGCTTATGGCAAGCTTTCGGGCAAGATCGACGGCAAGCCGAAGAAGCTGCCGGGCGGGCATCTGCTGAATGCCGCTGCTGCCGCGATCTCGCTTCTGGCGACGGTGCTTTATGTGGCGGGCGCAGGCCCGGCAGCGCTGTGGCTGATCGTGATCGCGCTGGCGGCCTTCTTCATCGGCTACCACCTGATCATGGGGATCGGGGGCGCGGATATGCCGGTCGTGGTCTCGATGCTGAACAGCTATTCGGGTTGGGCGGCCGCGATGATCGGCTTCACGCTTGGCAATGACCTGCTGATCGTGGTCGGCGCGCTTGTGGGTTCCAGTGGCGCGATCCTTAGCTATATCATGTGCAAGGCCATGAACCGGCACTTCGTTTCGGTGATCCTTGGCGGTTTCGGCGGCGATGCCGGCCCCGCGATGGAGATCGAGGGCGAACAGATCGCCATCGACGCCGAAGGCGTGGCCGCCGCGCTGAACGACGCCGACGAAGTGATTATCGTCCCCGGTTACGGCATGGCCGTGGCGCAGGCGCAGGGCGCGGTCAGCGAGTTGACGCGCAAGCTGCGCGCAGTCGGCAAGAACGTGCGCTTCGCCATTCACCCGGTCGCGGGCCGTCTGCCGGGGCATATGAACGTGCTTCTGGCCGAAGCCAAGGTGCCCTATGACATCGTGATGGAGATGGACGAAATCAACG
>JAUNTV010000181.1 GCA_030538515.1 Paracoccus sp. (in: a-proteobacteria) | reverse complement strand
GGCAAATCCATCGCCGATGTGCTGGACATGACGATTGAGGAAGCGCAGGAATTCTTCAAGGCTGTGCCATCCATCCGGCGCAAGATGGATGCGCTGATGCAGGTCGGGCTTGGCTACGTCAAGGTCGGCCAGCAGGCCACGACACTTTCGGGGGGCGAGGCGCAGCGGGTCAAGCTGGCCAAGGAACTGGCGCGGGCCTCGACCGGCAAGACCTTGTATATCCTTGATGAACCGACCACGGGCCTGCATTTCGAAGATGTGCGCAAGCTGCTGGAAGTGCTGCATCACCTTGTCGATCAGGGCAATACGGTGGTCGTGATCGAACATAACCTCGATGTCATCAAGACCGCTGACTGGCTGATCGATATCGGCCCCGAAGGCGGGGATGGCGGCGGCCGGATCGTGGCCACCGGCACGCCCGAAGCCGTCGCATCCGTGGCTGACAGCCATACCGGGCGCTATCTGGCGCCGATGCTGGCACCCCGCGCCCCCGCGCTGAGCATGCAGCGGAAATGATGCGATCAGCGCCGGGACATGCGACTGGACAAAAGCGAAGCAGCCGGGCTTGCGACAAAAGTGACACGCTCTTGCCCCGAGATGCCGTAATTCGTTCAAAACTGCGGGAACTCGGCCCCCGACGCCTTGCGTTAGGGGGCTACGCGAGGCGATAGGCAATTATCTGCCGGGTCGCAGGCATCGCGCCCGGATCGAAATGTGCCACCGGTTTGCCCCGGCGGCGAGATGGAAGGAAGTCATAATGCGCATCATCCCTGTCGCGCTTGCCGTCGTGCTGGGTCTTTCGGCCTGCGCCCCGGCGCAGCCGCCCGCCGCCCCTGCCGCGCCCGAAAGGGTCGTGCCCGCCTATTACGGCGCGCGCACCGATACCGGCCCCAATGGCGAGCCGATCCCGATCGCGGCGGTGAAATCCGCCTATCTGAACGAGCGCACGATGCGCACGACCGTGCCCTATAACGGGCCGGAATCGGCGGGCACCATCGTCGTCGACCCCTATGCGCGCCTGCTTTACTATATTCAGGCTGGCGGCATGGCCGAGCGTTACGGCGTCGCCGTGGGCGCGGCCGGCAAGAACTTTTCGGGCACCGGCACCATCGCGCGCAAGGCCGCCTGGCCAAGCTGGACGCCCACCGACAATATGGTGCGCACCCAGCCCGAGCTTTACGGGCCGCTGCGCGGCGGGATGAAGGGCGGGCCGGATAACCCGCTTGGTTCGCGCGCGCTCTATCTCTATCAGGGCAGCCGCGACACCTATTACCGCATCCATGGCACGCTTGACCCGTCCTCGATCGGCAAGGCGACCTCGGCGGGCTGTATCCGCATGTTCAACCAGGACATCATCGACATGTTCAACCGCGTGCCCAATGGCACCACCGTGCATGTCCGCACGCTTGCCGAAAGTGTGCGCTATGAAGGGCCGGTGGTCGAAACGCCCGAGGGCTATGCCGTCCCTGCCAATGAGATGGCCACCACCACCAACACCCTGCTGGCCACCCCGGTCGAGGTCTCCTACGGCTACTGATCCGGCCTGAGCCGCGAAAACCACCGCCCCGGCCCCTGAAAAGGGCCGGGGCTTTTGCATTTTGACGAAAGGCGCAACTTTCCTAATGCGCCCGGCTGTTCTATGGAGAGTAGGAAATTCTTCCTGATATTCTCTGTCCGGGGACAACCATGCCTGATTTTTCCGCTGAAGAACGCCTGATCCTTTCTGCCGATGAACTGGCGCTTTCGACCCGATCCCGCCAGCCGCAGATCGCCGCCGAAAGCGATGCGACGCTGGAGCCGCTGATCACCGCCTTGCGTGCCGCGCGCGAGGCGGCGGCAAAAGCCGTGGCCGCGCCGGACAGTGACGAACCCGCGCGCCAGCGCGAGACCTATCTTGTCGCAGCGCTGCGCCGCGCCACCAATGAGCGCAACCGCCGCCGCAAGCTTGCTGCGGGTGGCGGGGCAGCCGCGAAACCCGCCCGCGTGGCCAAGCCCGCCCGCGCGGCCGGCAAGGCGGCGGTGCGGGCGCCGCGCGCCCCGCGTTCCGGCCAGGCACCCGATCGCCGGGGCAGCGGGCCACGCAAGCAGACCCCGCCGAAAGCCGCAGCGCCCGCGGTGCAGGCACAGGCAGCCGATGTCGCCGCTGACAAGCCCGTCAGGTCCGCGCCGCAAAAGCGCGCCCGCCCGGCCAAGCCCGCCGCCATGCCCGCGCCGCAGGCCGTGCCCGATATCGCAGCGAAACCGGCAGCGAAACCCGCCAGAAAGATCGACCCGCAGGCCAGAAAGGCCCTGAAGGAAATCTCGGCCAAGGCCGAACGTCAGGCGGAAAAGGCCCGCAAGGCCGAGGCAAAGGCCGAAAAAGCTGCCGCCAAGGCCGCCGACAAGGGCAAGAAGAAGCACAGGAAAGCCGCCGAAAGCGCCGAGGAGAAAGCCAGAAAGGCGCAGCGCAAGGCGCAGAAATCCGCCCGCCTCGCCCGCAAGGCGGCGGCCGATCTGGGCTGAGGGCGCGGAACGTCCGCATGCGGCACGCCCTGACGGCAATTCTGGCGCTTTGCCTGATCACCGGACCGGCTGGTGCCCGGCCCGCTGTCGATGCGATCGAGGGCCGCCCGCCCAAAACCGCCGCCAAGGATGAGCGCTGCACCTCGGACGGGGTCTATTGCATCCGCGTCGAAACCTATGTTGCCGATGTCTGCCGCGTGATCGAACGCGCCGCCGTGCGCGCGGATATGGACAAGAACTTCCTTGCCCGGCTGATCTGGAAGGAAAGCCGGTTCGAGCCAAGCGCGCTGTCACATGCCGGGGCCGAGGGGATCGCGCAGTTCATCCCCTCGACCGCCGCGCTGGCGGGGCTTCACGACCCCTACAACCCCGCCGAGGCGATCCATGTCGCCGCCGTCTATCTGCACCGGCTGACGGCGGAATTCGGCTCTCTCGGGATGGCGGCGGTGGCCTATAATGGCGGCGAGAACCGGGCCGCGCGGTTTTTGCGCGATGGCGGCACCCTGCCCTATGAAACGCAGGATTACGTCGAGGCGATCACCGGTTTCAGCGCATGGCGCTGGCGCGAGGACCCGCCCCCGGATGATCAGATCGACATGCGGCTGGACGGCGATACCCCCTTTCTGGAAGCATGCACCGTGCTGGCGGGAAACCGCAGCTTGCGGGAATTCGCGCCAGCCCAATCCAGCGATCCGGTGCTGCCCTGGGGGGTGATCCTGGCATCCCATCGCACCCGCGCGGGCGCGCAAAATCAGGTCAGCCGCTTCAATCGCGCGCTTGGCCCCATCCTGGACGGCAAGCGCGTCAGCTATGTTCACCGCCGGCTGCGCCAGGGCGCGCCGCGCGTCTATACCGCACAGGTCGGGTGGAATTCGCGGGCCGAGGCGAACCGCTTCTGCCAGCAGGCGCGCGGCATCGGGCTGAACTGCATCGTGCTGAAGAACTGAAAAGGGGCGCCGCAGCGCCCCCCTTGATCAGTCGGTCCAACGCACCCGTGACAGGTCATTGGCGGGCGTGGGCGCGTTTTCCCACAGCCCTTCGATACGGGCATCCGCCACGCCGGTCTTGGCAAGCTGGAACAGATAGGCATTGGCGAAATCATCGGCGATGATGGTCTGCGCCTGTTTCAGCAGCTCCGAGCGGCGGGCGTCGTCGGTCGTGGTATTCGCTTCGGCCAGGGCGGCTTTCAGCGCCTCATTGTTATAGTTGAAGTAATAATCGTCGCGCGCGTAGATGCCGATATCCATCGGCTCGACATGGCTGATGATGGTCAGGTCGTAATCCTTGTTGGTGAATACGGTCTCAAGCCATTGCGCCCATTCCATATTGGTCACGGCGGTGTTGATCCCCACGGCGCGAAGCTGCGCGGCCAGCAATTCGCCGCCGCGCCGCGCATAAGGCGTGGGGGGCAGCGCAAGGCGCAGGCTCAGGTTATCGGCACCGGCTTCCGCCAGAAGCGATTGCGCCCGCGCGGGATCATGGGCCGATTGCGCGGTCAGATCGACGTAATCGGGGTGATGCGGGGCGAAATGCGTGCCGATGGGCGTGCCATAGCCGAACATGGCGCCGTCGATCAGATCCTGCCGGTTGATGGCATGCGCGATGGCCTGACGCACCCTGATATCATCCAGGGGCGGCACGGCCTTGTTCATCGTCAGGATGGTCTCACCCTCGGTGGTGCCGACGATGACCTTGAAGCGCGGATCGGCCTCTAGCTGTGCCAGCGTCTCGGGCGCGGGATAGATCGGGAAAGCGTCCACATCGCCCGCCATCATCGCCGCGAAAGCCGCGGTCGGGTCGCCGATGAAGCGGAAGGTGGCGGATTGAAGGGCCGGCTTTTCGCCCCAGTAATCCGCGAAAGCCTCAAGCCGGATGGAATCGCCCTGCCGCCATTCGGCGAATTTGAACGGGCCGGTGCCGACGGGCTTCGTCGCCAGATCCGCGACCGACCCTTCGCTGAGCATGACCGCATCGCCCCAGGCCATCTTGAAGGGGAACATCCCGTCAGGCGCGCCAAGCGTCACGCGCACGGTGGTGGGGCTTACGGCCTCGACCGTCTCGATCCCCTCGAACAGCGCCTTCTGTGCATTGACCGAATCGGGCGCGCGGGCGCGATCCAGCGAAAAGACCACATCATCGGCGGTGAAATCGCTGCCGTCATGGAAGCGCACCCCCTCATGCAGATGGAAGATATAGGTCTTGCCCTCATCCTCGATATCCCAGCTTGCCGCAAGCGCGGGCAGGATCGCGCCATCGGGACCGAAACGGGTCAGCCCCTCGAAGATATTGGCATAGACCACCTCATCGATGGCGGCGGCGGCATTGCCGGTCGGGTCAAGGCTTGGCGGCTCCAGCACCATGCCAAGGGTGATGCTGTCCTGCGCGGCAAATGCGGGCGCGGCCATGACCGCAAGAGTAGCAGCAGTGATCGTCCAGTTCCGGAACATTATTCCCCCCAGAGGTAAGCTCAGGGCGCCATAATGGGAAGATATCGCCCGCAATCAAGCCCTATCGCGCGGCCTGCGTTCCAGCACTTGCTGCAATCCCCCCGCCGAGATCAGCCAGAGGCTGGTCACGACCAGCCCCAGGCTGGACCAGCTTGACGGGTGGAAGTCGACCAGGATCGCCCAGATCGCGCAGGCCACCCAGGCGGCGGCCATGGGCAGCGAGATCGCCCGCCAGCGTCTGGTGCGCACCGGATGGATGAATTTCACATTGGTGAACATGGCCACCGTCAGCACCACCACGATCAGCAGGATCAGCCAGAAATTCGGCTTCAGCGCGAACAGCACCAGCACCACCATATTCCAGCAGGCCGGAAAGCCCGCGAAGGATTTATCCCGTGTTTTCATCCTCGTATCCGAGAAATACAGGATCGATCCATAGGTGATCGCGATAATGGCGAACCAGCCCGTCCAGCCCGGCAGCAGGTCGGATTTGAAAAGCGCGAAGGCCGGGATGAACACATAGGTCAGGAAATCGATGATCAGGTCCATCAGCACGCCATCGTAAAGCGGCCAGTTTTCCTTGACCCGGTAGCGCCGCGCCAGCGGCCCGTCGATCCCGTCCACCACAAGCGCGACGATCAGCCAGAAGAACATCACCGACCATCGTTCATCCACCGCCGCCAGCATGGCCAGCATCGAGATGACCGCGCCAGAGGCGGTCAGAAGGTGGACGGACAGGGCTTTCAGGCGGGTCTGCATCCGGCGCTTTTCGCATCCCCGTCAGACGCGCGCAAGACGCTGAGGCCCAGACCCGCCCTGCCCTGCCCGCTTTCAGCCATAATTGCCGCAGGTGACGCCGTAGCTGGATACATCCGGGCCAGAGCCTTCGT
Organism: Paracoccus sp. (in: a-proteobacteria); assembly: GCA_030538515.1. Lineage (GTDB taxonomy): Bacteria > Pseudomonadota > Alphaproteobacteria > Rhodobacterales > Rhodobacteraceae > Paracoccus. Next base: position 128 of record JAUNTV010000181.1, on the reverse strand, counting down.
AACGTTCGCCCACGGTGGTCACGTTCAGCACATCGCCATTGGCGTTGCGATAGTCGAAACCACAGAAACCAAAGCCGGTGCCTGCGCAGTCCTGAATCTCGGGGAAGCCCTCATCCGCCATTTCCTTA
>JAUNTV010000180.1 GCA_030538515.1 Paracoccus sp. (in: a-proteobacteria) | reverse complement strand
AGAACTCACCCGCATCGGCCCCGAAGATCGAACTGACGTGAACGCGCGAATCGCAGCATGAGATGATCATCGCGCGCGGCCTTTGCCCCTCGTCGGCAAGGCGGGCATACCATGCGCGGTTCTCGGCAAAGGCGGTCGCATGCCATCCGTGATAGCGGTTGATCAGGTAATGCGGCAGCGGCTTGGCGTTATGCATGGTGTTCCTTTCGTCCCGGCGCCCAGAGATAGGACGTGTTTTCTTCTAATTCGAGCGATTTTTACCGGGCCGGGTAATTAAATTATAACCTCGCCGCGTCATTCTGCCCCGACGTGTGGGGACACGAAGGAGTGTGTTATATGAGCAGAATCGTGGCAGCCCTGTCGATGGGTGAGCCTGTCAGCGTCGACGAAGGGCGTCTTCAGGATATCGTGAACGAGCTGGGCGAGCGCGCGGCAGAGGGACTCATCCAGCTGGCGCTGGAGCAGATGGCGCTTGGTGTGCACAGCCTGCGCGGCGCAGTGCGACAGGGTGATGCGCCCGCAATCGTCGCGCAGGCCGAGCGTCTGTCGCGGCTGGCATGGCAGATCGGGCTGGTGACGCTGGCGGGCGTGGCTGTCGATATCGCCGCTTGCGCGCGGTGCGGTGATCCGGTGGCGCTGGATGCGGTCATGGCGCGGCTGGTGCGGGTGGCGGACCGGTCGCTTCTGGATATCTGGGACAGTCTGCGGGACGGATAGGGTGCTTGCCCGCCGCCCGAAGCAGTGCCATCGTCGCGCGGTGATCACCAGATGAGGCCCCGATGACCCCCGAATTCGCCAGCCCCGATGCCGATGCCCTTCCGCTGTGGCTGCTGGCACCGGGGGATGAGACAGGGCCTTTGGGCGATGGGGCCGCCCGATGGCTGGCGGCCAACGGGTTCAGCGGGGCCGAGGGGCAGCTTTGCCTTCTGCCGGGGCCGGATGGCGCGGTCGCGGGCGCGGTGATCGGCACCGGCGCGCGGGCTGCGGGGCCGGCACGTCAGCGGTTCGCGCTGGCAAAGCCCGCCGCCAGCCTGCCGGCGGGGGCCTGGGCGATCCGGGCCGCGCCGGATTGGCTTGATCAGGCGGAATTCGCCTTTGGCTGGCTGCTGTCGCAATATGCGTTCGCGCGTTACGCCCGGGCCGAGGGGGCAAAGGCCCGGCTGGTCGCGCCCGAAGGCGTCGATGCCGCCCGGCTGATCGCCATGGCGACAAGCGAATTCCTGACCCGCGACCTGATCAATACCCCCGCCAATGAGCTGGGGCCCGACGCGCTGGAAGCCGCTGCGCGCGATCTTGCCCGAAGCTGCGGCTTCTCGGTCGGGGTGATCGCAGGCGATGACCTTTTGACGCAGAATTTCCCGCTGATTCATGCGGTTGGCCGGGCATCGGCGCAGGCTCCCCGGCTGATCGACCTGCGCCGTGGCGAGACGGGGCCGATGCTGGTGCTGGTGGGCAAGGGGGTTTGCTTCGACAGCGGCGGGCTGGATGTCAAGCCCGCGTCCGGCATGGCGCTGATGAAGAAGGATATGGGCGGGGCGGCGACGGTGCTTGGCCTTGCGCAGATGCTGGTGGCGACCGGCGCGGCTGACGGGATGCGCCTGCGCGTGCTGATCCCGGCGGTGGAAAATGCCATTTCCGCCAATGCCTTCCGCCCCGGCGACATTATCCGCAGCCGCAAGGGCCTGACGGTCGAGGTGAACAACACCGATGCCGAAGGGCGGCTGATTCTGGCCGATGCCATGGCCCTCGGGGCCGAGGAAAAGCCCGATTGGCTGATCTCGATGGCGACGCTGACGGGGGCGGCGCGGGTAGCGCTTGGCCCCGATCTGCCGCCTTTCTATTGCGATGATGACGCCGCGGCGGCGGCCATTCAGGCGGCGGGCGGCGCGGGATGGGACCCGCTGTGGCGCATGCCCTTCTGGACCCCCTATGAAGATATGATCGAGCCGGGCATCGCCGATCTCGACAATGCGCCCTCGGGCGGGATGGCGGGGTCGATCACGGCGGCCTTGTTCCTGCGCCGCTTTGCCGAAGGGGCGGGGCGTTATGCGCATTTCGACATCTACGGCTGGCAGCCCAAACCCGCGCCGGGCCGAAGCAGGGGCGGCGTTCAGCAAGGCGCGCGCGCCCTTCTGGGGGCGCTTCCGGCGCTTTTGCGCGGCTGATGATGGACCGCCGCCTGACCCCGGCCACGGATCGCGTGGCGCTGGCTTCCCTGCAGGGCGTGGTGCAGCGCCCCGCCTATACGCAGGGCGCGCCCGCGCGCGTCACCGTGCCGCTTGTGGATCTGCGCCGGGACCCCGAAGGGGCGCGCGACCGGCAGCTTCTGTTCGGCACCGATGTGACCGTGATCGAGAGGCGGGGCGATTTCGCCTTCGTTCAGGCGGCGCGTGACGGCTATGTCGGCTGGCTTCCGACCGGTGCGCTTGGCCATGACCTGCCCGCCATCACCCATCGGGTCAGCGCGCCCGGCGCGCATATCTACCCCGCGCCGGACATGAAACAGCATGAAATCGCAGCACTTTCCATGAATGCGCGGCTGTCGGTCGTGGGGGTCGAGGGCGGTTTCGCGCGGCTCTCGGGCGGTGGCTGGGTGCCGGTTCAGGCGATCTCGGACCGTTTCGGCGATGACCCGGTAACGCTGGCCGAGGGGTTTCTGGGCACCCCCTATCTTTGGGGCGGAAACGCGCGGGCCGGGATCGATTGCTCAGGGCTGGTGCAGGCGGCGCTGCATGGGGCGGGGCTTGCCTGTCCGGGCGATTCCGATTTGCAGGAACGCGCCTTCACCCCCGTCGATCAGCCCGAACGCGGCGATCTGCTGTTCTGGCCCGGCCATGTCGCCATGGCCTGCGGCGACGGGCGGATGATCCACGCGACCGCCTGGCAGATGCGGGTGATCCATGAAGATATCACGCATGCCATCGCCCGGATCGAAGCCGCGGGCCATGGCCCCTACCGCGGCGCCCGCCGCCCGCCGCGCCAGACGATCAGCCTGTGAAGGCGGGAAGAACCGCGCTGCGGGCCGAAGCGGGGCAGGGCCTGCCGCCCGGACAGGATCAGCGCGCGGACGGATATGTGCCCCCGGACCCTGAGCGGCGGGTGGCCGGGGAAGCGGTTGGGGTCGCAACGCGATCTGTCCGCCGCGTGGGACGATCAGCCTGCGAAGGCGGGGTGGTAGGCGACCTCTCCCTGCGGCGGGGGGGCTTTGAAGGGCAGGGCCATGAAATAGCCGGCCGGCAGGCCGGGCAGGGTCAGGCCGGGAAGGGCTGCGAAACCGAAACGCTGATAATAGCCCGGATCGCCAAGGACCACGCAGCCGCCTGCACCTGCCGCGCCGATCCGCGCCAGCCCGTCCCGGATCAGGGCCGCGCCGGTGCCGCGCCCCTGCCGCGCCGGCCGGACCGAGACCGGCCCCAGCCCCATCCAGCCCTGATCCCCGCCTGCGATGGTCACGGGTGAAAAGGCGGCATGCCCGATGATCCGGGCCCCATCCACCGCGACGAGCGACAGGCTCAGTGCGCCCGCTGCGCGCAGGCGGGCGATGATATCGGCCTCGGTCCCGTCGCTATGGGGGGCGGTCAGGAAGGCGGCGGTGGTAAGGGCCGCGATCGCGGCCTTGTCGCCGGGCCGTTCGGGGCGGATGTCCATATCGTCGTCTTTCAAGGGTCAGGAACGGGAAGGCGCTTCGGCACTGAGATATCATCGGGCGGGCAAGGCTGACAGGCCCGACGGCGGTATTCCTTGCTGGCTATCCTGCGGCAAAATTGCCGCCTCTGGCGCAGGATATCGCGCTTTCAGGCCATTTTTATAACCGCCCGGCACCATGAAGCCCATCGAGGCCGGTTGACGCGGCGGGACGTCGGCAATGCTTTCGCAGGGATGCCGCGCGGGAAAGCGGGATACGCCCCCGGCTGATCCCGTCCCCGCCCGGCCTGCGCCACATGGTTCAGTTGAACACGCGGTCGGGCTGCACCTCGCCGCCGAAATAGCGCCCGATGCAGATGGCGCGCCCCTTGTGACTGACCCAGACCTGCGTGCCGAATTCAGCCTGATCCAGCACCTGGCCGGGGTTGCCGTTGCCGATACGCACCGCGCCCTGATCGGTGGCGCGCATCTGGGGCAGGTCGGCAAGGGCCGCCTGAATGGGCAGCAGGCGGGCCTCGATTTCGGCCTGATTGGCGCGGTCGATCAGATCGAAAGGCACGGCGTCCCGGACATCGAAGGGGCCGGACCAGACGCGGCGCAGGGATGCCACGTGACCCAGACAGCCAAGCGCGCGCCCCAGATCGCGCGCGATGGCGCGCACATAGCCGCCCTTGCCGCAGACCATATGCAGATCGGCGCTGTCGGGGCGGGCCTGAAGCAATGACAGCTCGTGCACGTAAAGGGGGCGGGCAGCCAGTTCGGGGGCCTCGCCTTCGCGGGCAAGGTCATAGGCGCGCGCGCCGTCCACCTTGACGGCGGAAAATGCGGGGGGCACCTGCATGATCTCGCCGGTGAAGGCGGGCAGGGCCGCGCGGATCTGATCGGCACCGGCGCGCTGATCGCTGCGTGCCGTCACCTGACCCGAGGCATCGTCGGTCGCCGTTTCCGCGCCCAGTTCACCGTGAAATCATAGGCTTTCAGCGCCTCGGTCAGAAGCGGCACGGTCTTTGTCGCCTCGCCCAGGGCCACGGCCAGAACGCCCGTGGCATCGGGGTCCAGCGTGCCCGCATGGCCGGCCTTTTTCGCATCCAGCGCCCAACGGACCCGCCCCACCACATCGGTCGAGCCGATACCGGCGGGCTTGTCCACGATCAGCCAGCCGGAAATGTCGCGGCCTTTCTTGCGTGCCATGTCGCGCCCTCCTGTCAGAAGCCGGAGCGGATAGCGGTCGCGTCACTCCTCGTCAACCAGCCCGATGATCGGACCCATGGGCCAGCCGAAATCATTGCGCCGGACCGAGGGCGCATAAAGCCGCGAGATCGAGCCGTCGAGGTAAAGCGCATTCGTCGCCCCCAGCCCGTCGCGGAACAGCCGCCCGAATTCGTGAAAGGTGACGGGCCGGTTCGAGATGGCGAACCACGCCATCTGCCCGTCCGCCGAAACGCCGACCCCGTTGCGCACATAGCGGCTGTTGGAATCGACCAGAAAGCGCGGGTGAAGCTGGCCGTCGATGACCAGCATCGGACCCGACTGCGTGGCCAGCCGGCAGGCGGGTGCCTCGGCCGCGAAGGCAAGCGTTTCCATCACGCGAAAGGGCTGCGCGCCGCCTGCGCAGAACACGCCATTGGGCAGCAGCCCGAAATTGCCGTCTCCGCCCGCCGTGATCAGCTTGCCATGGGTTTCGGGGCCCGAGCGGAACAGCCCGACAGGGCCGTAATCGGCATGAAACATGCCCGCATTCATCGCGAATGCCAGCTTTTGCGGCGCGAGATGCCGGCGCAGATTGTCGAACCCGTTCAGGGGCTGCCCGCGATCATTGTAAAGCCAAAGCCCAAGGCGCGGCTCGTCCCTGGCGGGCACCGCGCATATCGTATAGGCCTGTCCGTCATGCTCCAGGCGCGCGCAATCCGCGGCAGCGGCGGGCAGGGCCAGGGCCATCAGCGCACCGGCCGCTACCGCCAGACGGCGGCGCAGGTCAGTCCAGATCGTCATTGTCTGTATCCGCCTCGATATCGCGGCGCACGCGCTCATCCGCGAACAGGCGGCGGGTGTCGTCCATGCGGTCGAAGGTCTCGTCAAGCTGGAAGCGCAGTTCGGGCGCGTATTTCAGGTTCAGCCCCTTGGCGGTCAGATGGCGAAGCTCTCGGGCATTGCGGCGCAGCGCGGTCAGCGCATCCTGGGCATTCGCGCCGCCAAGCGGCATGACGTAAGCCGTGGCCACCTTCAGATCGGGCGAGGCGCGCACCTCGCCCACGGTGATCGAGTGGCGGTTCAGGTCGGGGTCATGCACCTCTGCCCGAAGCAGCAGCTCGGACAGGCGGTG
>JAUNTV010000179.1 GCA_030538515.1 Paracoccus sp. (in: a-proteobacteria) | reverse complement strand
CTGTGCCGAGGCAGGCGCCATCGCCGCCATGGTCGCGGCGGGCGAGACCGAGCTGATCGAGGTCGCCGTCATCGGCGCGGCCCCCGCGCCCGTGCCGCCCTGCGGCGGGTGCCGGCAGAAGCTGGCCGAATTCGGCCGCGCGGACACGCCGGTCCTGCTTGCCACCACCGATGGTGAAACGCTGGCCACCACCATCGGCGCATTGCTTCCGGGTCGTTTCGATGCCGGCCATATGCGCGAGGCCGGGGTATGAGCGCGCGATCGGATAACGGGGGGCGGCCATTCGGCGATCCGCGCCCGGTGATCGCGCGGCTGCGCGATGGTGGGGGGCTGACGGCGGATGACGCGACCGAGATCGCGCAGGGTCTGGCCGATGGCAGTATCAGCGACGCGCAGGCGGGCAGTTTTGCCATGGCGGTCCTGCTGCGCGGGCTGAGCACCGGGGCGCGGGCGGCGCTGACGCTGGCCATGCGCGATTCCGGCAAGGTCCTGCACTGGGATCTGCCGGGCCCGGTGCTTGACAAGCATTCGACCGGGGGGGTGGGCGATGTGGTCTCGCTGGTGCTGGCCCCGGTGCTGGCGGCCTGCGGGGCATATGTCCCGATGATTTCGGGCCGGGGGCTGGGCCATACCGGCGGCACGCTGGACAAGCTGGAAGCCATTCCCGGCTTCCTGACCGATCTGCCCGAGGCAGAGTTCCGGCGCATCACCGCCGATCTGGGCTGCGCCATCGTCGCGGCCTCTGCCGATCTGGCACCCGCCGACCGCCGACTTTACGCGATCCGGGACGAGGCTGCGGCGGTCGAATCCGTCGATCTGATCACCGCCTCGATCCTGTCGAAGAAGCTGGCGGCAGGGCTTGACGGGCTGGTTCTGGACGTAAAGGCCGGCTCGGGCGCGTTCATGGGCACGCCTGACGCAGCCGAGGCGCTGGCGATTTCCCTTGTCGAGACCGCGAATGCGGCCGGTTGCGCCACCTCGGCGCTGATAACCGATATGGATCAGCCACTTGCGCGCGCTGCCGGCAATACGCTGGAGGTGCATGAGGCCATCGCCTGCCTGCGCGGCGCGCCCTCGGCCCTGCGCGATCTCAGCCTTGCCCTTTGCGCCGAAGCCCTGCGTCTGGCCGGACGCCCGGATGCGCTGATCGATGTGGTGGATGCGCTGGATTCGGGCCGCGCGGCTGAAGTTTTCGCGCGTATGGTCGCCGCGCAGGGCGGTCCTGCTGATCTGATCGATCGCCCCCGCGCGCATCTGGCCGCCGCCCCGGTGATCCGCCCGGTGTCCGCGCCCGATGGCTTCGTTGCGCGCATCGATACCGCCGCCCTTGGCCATGCCGTGATCGCCCTTGGCGGCGGGCGCGTCCGGGCGGGGCAAAAGATCGACCACCGGGTCGGGCTGTCGGATCTGCGCCGTCTGGGCGAGGAAAGCGGCACTCAGCTTGGCCTTGTTCATGCCGCCACTGAAGCGGATGCCGAAGCCGCCATCGCGGCTGTGCGCGCGGCTTATCAGCTGGGTGACGATGCGCCGCCAAAGCCCCCGCTGATCCGCGCGCGCGCCACCCTTGACGATGATTAATGCGCTGATAAAAAACAACAAAGAGAAGATCACCCCATGACCCGAGCCTTTCTTGTCGTGATGGATTCAGTCGGCATCGGCGGCGCGCCGGATGCCGGGCAGTTCTTCAATGACGGGCGGGCCGATACCGGCGCGAATACCGTCCTGCATATCGCCGAAAAGCATGGCCTGCGCCTGCCGCATCTTGACCGGCTGGGTCTTGGTGCGGCGCTCCGGCTTGCCTCTGGCCGGGATGCGCCGGGGCTTGGGGCTGTGCCGCAAGGCCTGTGGGGGGCCGCGACCGAGGTTTCGCCCGGCAAGGACACGCCATCGGGTCATTGGGAAATCGCTGGCGTGCCCGTGCCCTGGGACTGGCACTACTTCCCCGATACGCAGCCCGCTTTCCCGCCCGAAATCACCGCGCGCGTCCGCGAACTGGCCGGGACGGCGGGGATATTGGGCGATAAACATGCCTCGGGCACGGTGATCATGGATGAGCTGGGGGCCGAGCATATGCGGACCGGCTGGCCGATCTGCTATACCTCGGCCGACAGCGTGTTCCAGATTGCCGCGCATGAGGAAAGCTTCGGCCTGAACCGTTTGCTGAGCCTGTGCGAAAACCTTGCGCCCATGCTGCATGCGATGCGGGTTGGCCGCGTCATCGCGCGTCCTTTCACCGGCGGGCCGGGCAGTTTCACGCGCACCGCCAACCGCCGCGATTATGCCGTGCCCCCGCCCGGCGACACCATCCTTGACATCGCCATGGCCGCAGGGCGTGACACCCATGCGGTGGGCAAGATCGGCGATATCTTCAGCCATCGCGGCATTGGCAGGCTGCACAAGGGCCGTTCGGATGCCGATCTGGCCGGGCACCTTCTGCGGCTGATGGACGAGGCCGCGCCGGGCAGCCTGACCTTCGCCAATTTCGTCGAATTCGACAGCCTTTTCGGCCATCGCCGCGATATCGGGGGCTACGCGGCCCAGCTTGAATGGTTCGATACCATCGCCGGGCAGACGCTCAGCCGGTTGCGGCCCGGAGACCTGTTGATTTTCACCGCCGATCACGGCAATGACCCATCCTGGAGCGGCACCGATCACACACGGGAACGTGTGCCCGTTCTGGGCGCGGGAATGGGGGCGCGCGCCATCGGCAATGTCGGCTTTTCCGACATAGGTGCCAGCATAACCGCCCATCTGGGGCTGAACGGGCCAGGGCATGGCACAAGTTTCATATAGACCCTTTTCGTGATTCGCAGGACCACTATCCGATGAAAGATTTAAGAAAGATTGAACTTCACCTGCATCTCGAAGGGGCGGCCCCTGCGGGGTTCATCCGTGGGCTGGCGGCTGAAAAGCAGATCGGCCTGCCCGCGATTTTCGATGCGGACGGCAATTACAAATACCGGGACTTCAACGATTTCCTGCGCGTCTACGAGGCCGCGACCGCAGTGATCACCAGCCCCCGCGACTATGCGCGCCTGCTTGGCGAGGTGTTGCAGAATTGCGCCGAAGACGGCGCAATCTATGTCGAATTGTTCGTATCTCCTGAATTCTGCGGCGGCGGAGACCTGAGCGCATGGCGCGACTATCTGGCCGCGATGGAGGAAACCGCCCGCGCCATGGCCGCGCAGGGCATCGACAGCCGCGCCATCGTGACGCCGATACGCCATTTCGGCCCCGAACGCGCCCGCAAATCCGCCATTTGCGCCGCCGAAACCGGCAGCGCCGACGGCACCGGCTGGGTTGCGGGGCTTGGCATGGGTGGCGCGGAAACCTTTGGGAAACCTCAGGATTTCGCGTGGAGCTTCGACTGCGCGCGCGAGGCGGGCCTTGGTCTGACCTGCCATGACGGCGAATGGGGCGGCGCGCAATCCATCCGCGACGCGCTGAGCCTTGGCGTCAGCCGCATCGGGCATGGCGTGCGCGCCATCGAAGACCCCGAACTGGTCCGCGAACTGGCCCGTCAGGGCATCACGCTGGAGGTCTGTCCGGGCTCGAATATCGCGCTTGGCCTTTACCCCGACTGGCCCGCCCATCCCATTGCGCGGCTGGCTGATGCGGGCGTCAGGGTGACTGTCTCGACCGATGATCCGCCCTTTTTCCACACCACGTTGCATCATGAATATGACCGCCTTGCCGATGCTTTCGGCTGGGGCGAGGCGGAATTCGCCGCCCTGAACCGCAACGCCGCCGAGGCCGCCTTCGCCGATGCCGATACCCGCGCGCGCCTGCTTGCCCTTTTTCCCTGATACACGGAGCCGCCATGACCGCCCAGACGCCCCCCCATCTGACCATCGTTGATCACCCCCTGGTTCAGCACAAGCTGACGCTGATGCGGCAGAAAACGGCCTCGACCGCCAGTTTCCGCAAGCTGCTGCGCGAGATCAGCCTGCTGCTCGCCTATGAGGTGACGCGCGAATTGCCGGTCACGACGCAGCGCATCGAAACCCCCTTGCAGGAGATGGACGCCCCTGTTCTGGAAGGAAAAAAGCTGGCCCTCGTGTCGATCCTGCGGGCCGGGAACGGGCTTATGGACGGCATTCTGGAACTGATCCCGTCGGCGCGGGTGGGTTTCGTCGGGCTTTACCGCGACCCCGAGACGCTTCAGCCGGTGCAGTATTATTCGAAACTGCCGCGAGAGCTGGACGAGCGGATGACCATCGTGGTCGATCCGATGCTGGCGACGGGCAATTCCTCGGCCGCGGCGATCGATCTGATCAAGGCGGCGGGGGCCACGAATATCCGTTTTCTTTGCCTGCTTGCCGCGCCCGAAGGGGTGGCGCGGATGCACGAGGCGCATCCCGACGTGCCCATCGTGACAGCCGCGCTGGATGAAAGGCTGGATGGGCACGGCTATATCGTGCCCGGTCTGGGCGATGCGGGCGACCGGATGTTCGGGACGAAGTAGCGTGTTAACCTGCCGTCAACCCGGCTTCGCTAGAAGGGGGAAACGGGTTGATTCGGCGGGTTCATGCGACTTCTCATCTGCTTCGGGTTCATTTGGGCGCTGCTTGCGCCGGGCTTGCGGGCCATGCCCGCCGAATTGCCGCCGCGCGATTTCGCCGGCGCGCAATATATCGACAGCACCGGCTGCGTCTTCCGGCGCGAGGGGCGGGGGTGGGTCGCGCTTTCAGGCGATGACGGGGCGCCTGTCTGCGGCTTTCCGCCCAGTGCGATCCTTCGGCGCGATGACACGCGCATGCCAGAGGGGGCGGAGATCGAGCGTGATCTGCTCAGGCTGACGCTTGGCGCTCCGGGCGCGGAGGTTGAGTTTTCCGGCAGGCCCGATCTGACCGGGATCGGCAAGCCAGCCGCGCCACCGCCTGCTTCGCAGCCGCAGCCGCAGGCCGATCCTGCCGGCGCGATCACCCGCCAGCTTGCGGCTGGCCGCAGGCTGGCCGGGGCAGGGGCGGGGCAGGATGATCCGAACCTGCGTCTTTGCACCTTGCTGGGGCTGCAACCTGCGGGCGCGGCACCTGCGCGGATCGGTGCCGACCCGACTGGCGGCTATTGCAGTGGAGAGGTCGCGCCGCCTGCGCTTGTTGAAAATACCGATGCCGGGGCCGCGCCCGATGACGGCAGCGCCGCGCGGCTGGCCGCAGCCGCGCCCCGGTCATCCGGTCATGCCGGGGGGGCTGCCCCGCAGGTCGCGGCCCCTGCCGCATCACCCGGGGCTGGCCCCCCCGTTCATGCCGCTGCTTCCGGCCCCGCGCCCGCGTCGAAGCCATCGGAAAAACCGAAAGCCGTTGTTGCCGCAGGCGATGGTGCGCAGGTGGCACCGCTCGCCTCCGGGGGGGAAATGATCCCTGCCGGCGCGCGCTACATCCAGATCGGCCGCTTCGATCTGGACGAGGCCGAGGCAAAGCTGCGCGCGCTCAGCGCCATGGGCTATCCTGTCGCGCGTGAAAAGATCGTCGGTGTCGATGGTATGCGCTTTGTGATGGCCGGCCCCTTCCCGACCCGAGAGGGGCTTGTCGTCGCGCTCGACCGTTTGCGCAAGGCCGGCTATCCGGGCGCGGTCGCACGCTGATCCGGCGATGATCCCGCCCGCCGGTCATCGGGATCATGATTTTTCCATGATGCTGCGCCAAAGGCCGTGGTGGCATGGCTTGTGCCTGGTTGGCTTGCGCCGGGACCGGGGGCGGTTTTCCAGGGCGATGTTCGGGCAGGTTTGCCATGCGGCGGCGCGTTGCCGAAGCCCCGGCGAATTCATCGGGTCGTGACCGGGCCGGGCAGAGGGCGACGCTTCCGATCAGGACGACCGCTTCGGGTGAGCGTCGCCCCGGGCGGGTTCAGGCGGTCATGCGCGCAGGCAGAGTTTGACGATCAGGGGCGCGGCGCGCGCGGGCAGGGAGGTGCGCGCGAGCAGGGGGGCGGACGGGCAGGGAGAGATATGTGCGGGCAGGAAGATGCTGAC
>JAUNTV010000178.1:1984-5978 GCA_030538515.1 Paracoccus sp. (in: a-proteobacteria) | reverse complement strand
ATGGCACCGGCACCGCGGCCAATGACAAGACCGAATGCGCCGCGGTCGCCCATGCCTTCGGGCATCACGCCGACAACCTGATGATTTCATCCACGAAATCCATGCATGGCCATATCATCGGCGGCACCGGCGCGGTGGAACTTCTGGCCTGTGTCATGGCGCTTCGAGACGGGATCATCGCGCCGACCATCGGCTATGAGGAACCCGACCCGGAATGCGCGCTTGACGTGGTGCCCAATGAGGCGCGCGAGGCCCGCGTCAGCGCGGTGCTGTCGAACGCATTCGCCTTTGGCGGGCTGAACGCGGTGATCGCGCTGCGCAAGATCTGACCGGGCAGCGCCGGCGGTCCGCATCGCCTGCGCGCGCTGAGGTCCGGGATGATGTCCGGGGCAAGGAAAGGCCAATCACGGCGTTTCATGCGTGATGATGCGCTTTTCGGGCAGCGATATCGCGATGGGACGCGGCGGCGGCGATGACTAGGCCGGGCCTTGGGGATCGGGCAGCCAGTCGGCAAGGCCGCCCCGTTCGGGTCGGCAGCCCGGAAAACGAATGCCATATCGCCCCGTTCCGTTCCGCTTCCGAAAGCGGTAGCGGCGCGCGCCTTATGCCGGGCGGGTGTCGTTGCGGGATGGTGACGGTTCTATCCCGCCTGTAGTGCCCCCAGCCGAGGATCGCGGCTTGATGCCTGCGCGCGGGGATGGGGGTGCCTTTGGGTGATGCAGGATGCGTTTCCGGGTCGGCAGCCCGAAAAGCGAATCCCATATCGCCCCGTTCCGTCCCGCTTCCGAAAGCGGTAGCGGCGCGCGCGCCTTATGCCGGGCGGGTGTCGTGCGGGATGGTGACGGTTCTATCCCGCCCGCAATGCCCCCAGCCGACAATCGCGGCCCTCGATACGCTGCGACCGGCCCGCGACCGCCTGCCCGATTGCGCGGGGCGCGCGCGCATGCGATAGAGCGTGGCCATGACGGATCTGTCGCATATCGCCGTGATCATCACCGCTGCCGGGCGCGGCAGCCGCATGGGCGGCGAGGCCAAGCAATGGCGCATGCTTGACGGCCGGACGGTGCTGGCGCGCAGTGTGGCGGCTTTTGCGGATTTCGCGCATATCGTCGTGGTGCTGGACCCGGATGACATGGATCGCGGGCGTGCCGGACTGCCCGGCTGTGTGCGCCTTGTCGCGGGCGGGGCCACGCGCTCTGACAGCGTGCGCGCGGGGCTGGAGGCGCTTGCGGACAGCCCGGCCAGCCATGTGCTGATCCATGACGGCGCGCGCCCCCTTGTGCCCGCCGATGTGATTGCGGGCGTGGTCGCGGCGCTGAACGCCGGTGCCACCGCCGCCGCCCCGGCCCTGCCCGTGACCGATGCGCTCTGGCAAGGGCAGGGGCAGGGGGGGCGCGTCACCGGCTTGCAGCCGCGCGACGGTCTTTACCGCGCCCAGACCCCGCAGGGCTTCCGGCTTGACGCGATCCTTGCCGCGCATCGTGCTTTTCCTGAAGGCGCGTCGGATGATGTGGCGCTGGCGCTTCGGGCCGGACACGAGGTGATCATCACGCCCGGCGCCGAGGATAATCTGAAACTCACCTATGGGCCGGATCTCGACCGTGCCCGCCGTATTCTGGGGGACGCCATGGATATCCGCCTTGGCAACGGCTTCGACGTGCATGCGTTCGGGCCGGGCGATCACGTCACGCTTTGCGGGCTGCGCATCGCGCATGACCGGGGGCTTCTGGGCCATTCCGATGCCGATGTGGGCATGCATGCGCTGACGGATGCGATCTATGGCGCGCTGGCGATGGGCGATATCGGGCACCATTTCCCGCCCTCGGACCCGCAATGGAAGGGTGCCGACAGCGCGATCTTCCTGCGCCATGCCGGCGATCTGGCGCGCGCGCAGGGCTTCCGGCTTGGCAATGCCGATGTGACCCTGATCTGCGAGACCCCGAAGATCGGCCCCCATGCCGCCGCCATGGCGGACGCATTGGCCGCGATCCTGGGGGTGGGGGGCGGGCGTATCTCGGTCAAGGCGACCACATCGGAACGTCTTGGCTTCACCGGCCGGGGCGAAGGGATCGCCGCCATCGCCACCGCCACGCTGATCGGGGGGGGCGCGCCATGATCCTTCGCCTGATCGTGACATGGTTCGGGGCGGGGCTGCTGCGGCCTGCGCCCGGCACATGGGGCTCGGCCGTGGCGGTCCTCTGCGGGGTGCTGATCCACCGCCTGGGCAGCTTCCCGCTGCTGGCGCTGGCAAGCGTGCTTGTCGCCGGGGCGGGCTTCTGGGCCGTGGCGCGCTATACGGCGGGCATGGACGATCCCGACCGTTCCGAGATCGTCATCGATGAGGTCGCGGGCCAGTGGCTGGCGCTTTTGTTTCCGTCCTATGCCTTCTGGCAGGCCGGCATGTCGCCCGCCGTCTTTCCATGGCCGGCCTGGCTTGCGGCCTTTCTGTTCTTCCGCCTTTTCGACATCTGGAAGCCATGGATCATCGGACGCGCCGACCGCGAGGGGGGCACGATGGGTGTGATGATGGATGACCTTTGGGCGGGGGTTTTCGCGGGGCTGGCCACGATGCTTTGCGCCGGTCTCTGGCATGGGGTGATGGGATGGATGTGACCGCGCTGGCGGGGCAGGTCATCCATGCGGCCCGCGCGCGGGGCGTGATGATCGCCACCGCCGAAAGCTGCACGGGCGGGCTGGTGGCCGGGGCGCTGACGGCGGTGCCGGGCGCATCCGATGTGCTTGATCGCGGCTTCGTGACCTATTCCAACGCCGCCAAGCAGGACATGCTTGGGGTTCGCGCCGAAACCCTTGAGCGTTACGGCGCGGTCAGCGAGCCGGTGGCGCTTGAAATGGCGTCGGGCGCGTGTGCGGCGTCTCTGGCGGGGCTGGCGGTCTCGATCACCGGGATCGCGGGGCCGGGCGGGTCCGAACACAAGCCCGAAGGCCGCGTCTGCTTTGCCATGGCCGGTCCCGGTCCCGGTCCCAGTCCCGCTGGCGCGCGGGCCGGGACGGTGGAATTCGGCCCCCTCGGGCGTGATCGGGTGCGCGCGGCATCGGTGAAACACGCGCTGGAACTGCTGCTGGCAGCGCTGGCGCAGACTTAGGTGGCAGAGGGTGGGGCTGGGGCGTTCCGGGATGAGCCAGCAGTGATGCTGGCGCCGGAATGTCTGCTGAAGGGCTGGCTTGGGCCTGAGTATCCGCGCACAAAAGAAAAGGCCGCAGGCTCGCATGCCCCGGCAAGACAGGAAGGCGCGGCCTGTTAAGGCCGCGCCGTTTTCTGGCTGGTGACGCGGGTTGCGCGTCTTAGCGGGCGGTTTCGCGCAGCACCTCGCCTTCGCGCGTGATCGCAACCAGCACGTTCTCGCCCTGCGGGTTCACCGCCTCGATCACCGCGCCGCCGCGCGCGGGGCGGATCGCGCCGAGATCGGTATAGCCCGCGGCCTCGGCGGCGCTGCGCAGCGCGGCCTCGTCGATCGGGGCAGGGGCTTCGGCGCGCGGCCTGTCGCCGCGACGCGGACCGCCGCGCTCACCCTGATCCGAGCCGCGCGGGCCCGTGCGCAGGTCATTGCCACGGCCCTTGCCGCCGTGATTGCCGTGCATGCGCTTGCCGCCGTGATCGCGCCCCATGCCGGGGCCGCCCCGCGCCTGATCGCCGCGATCGAAGCGCATCATCTGGCCCGAAGCATCGAAGCCCGCGCGCAGCGGCACGCCAGCGGCGTCCTGACCACCCAGCATCACATGCCCGTCGCGGCTGCCGATGGCGCTGATCACGCCGAATTCCGACAGGATCGCGCTGCCCTGCACGGATTGGGGCAGAAGCGCCGCGATCACCGATTGCGGCAGGGTCGCGCCCTCGGCGGTGCGGATGCCCGCCAGTTCGCCAGCGGGCGTGACCATGGCGTCGAAGGTCTTGCCGGTTTCGGTAATCGTGCCACTCACAAGCAGACCACCGCGCGGGCCGGGACGCTGCGCATCGATGCTGAAGGCATCGCCT
>JAUNTV010000178.1:0-1974 GCA_030538515.1 Paracoccus sp. (in: a-proteobacteria) | reverse complement strand
GGCGCGGGGGCCTCGGGCGCGGTTTGCGCAACCGCCAGGCCGCCACCCAGAACCGCCAGAAGGCTCATCGCCAGAACCGAGGTTTTCATTTTGCTGCTCATCATGTCTTCCTTTCTCATCACCTGAGGAATGCGAATGCGATTCGCATCCCCGATGAGGCTGATTACCAACCGCTTGGCGAACCGTTCACCAATGAGGCATTTGGTTTTCATTTACGTGCAAAGGGTTATACAGACGCCCATGATCCGCGCAGCCCTTGTTTTCCTGATGATTCCCCTGTCCGGCATGGCTGCCCCGCCCGCCTTGCCCGGACTGATGCCACTTCACGAGGCCGTGAGCATCGTGAATGCCCGCTTTCAGGGCCGGCTGATGGCCGCACGCATCGACGCGCCCGAGCCTTACGAATTCGCGCTTGGCGCCGAGACCGTGCAGGAACTGGTGATGCTGACCCCGCAAGGCAATATCCTGATCATCCGGCTGGATGCGGTCACGGGCAAGGTGCTTGACGTGCGCGGGCGTGGGCTTGGCACGGCGCGGGTGCCGCAGAAGAAGGACGGGGGCTGATGCGCTGCCTGATTGTGGAAGATGATCCGGCGCTGTCAGCCGGGCTGGCGCGCGCGATGGATGGCGCGGGTTTCGTCTGCGATTGCGCGGGCGATGGCACGCAGGGCGAGTTTCTGGGCGCGACCGAGACCTATGACGTGGCGATCCTTGATCTGGGCCTGCCCGGCCTGCCCGGTATCGAGGTGCTGGAGCGCTGGCGCGCCGGTGGCATCACCATGCCGGTTCTGATCCTGACGGCGCGCGGCGAATGGGCCGACAAGGTGGCGGGGTTTCGCGCGGGCGCCGATGATTACGCGGTCAAGCCCTTCCGGCTGGATGAGGTCGTGATCCGCGCCCAGACCCTTGTGCGCCGCGCCGCGGGCCATGCGCAGCCGGTGATCCGGGCCGGGCAGCTTGTGCTTGACAGCCAGCTTGGGCTGGTCACACGGGACGGGCTGGCGCTGAAGCTGACGGGGTTCGAACAGCGCATCCTGTCCTATCTGATCCATCACAAGCGCCGGGTCGTCTCGCGCAGCGAACTGGCCGAACATCTTTACGACGCCAATGCCGACCGTGATTTCAAATCGATCGAGGTGGTGATCGGGCGGCTGCGCAAAAAGGTGGGCGAGGGCGTGATCGAGACCCGGCGCGGCGAAGGCTATGTGCTGCACGACACCCCCCCGGCCGGGGGATAGAAGATGCTGGGCTGGCACTCGATCCGGGGGCGGCTTCTGTGGCTCTCGGCGCTGTGGCTCAGCGGGGCGCTGATCGTCGCCTATCTGCTGATCGGCCATGTGCTGGAACGTTTCGTGACCGGGCGGTTCGATGCCGAACTGGGCGCGGTGGCCGATGCGCTGATGGTGGGGACCGGTGCCGATGCGGAAGGGCTGGCCGAGCTTCTGGACACCCCCGCCGATCCGCGTTTCTCGCGCCCGCTTTCGGGCTGGTATTGGCAGATCACGGCGGACGGGGCGGTGATCGCCACCTCGGCCTCGCTTTACGAAGATGCGCTGCCGGCCACGGGGCGCGGCCCCGACGGGGCGGGGCTGCGCGCGCTTGGCCGCAGCTATACCGTGCCCGGCAGCAATGAGGCGCTGTCGCTTGCCGTCACCGCCCCCCAGGCCGAGATCGACGCCGCGCTTGCATCCGTGCGCCGCCCGCTGGCGGTGACGCTGGCGGTGCTGGGGCTGGGGCTGGGGCTGGCGGTGCTGGTGCAGGTGACGGCGGGGCTGGCCTCGCTCGGGCGTATGGGGGAAGCGCTGCGCCGGGTGCGCGCGGGGCAGGCCAATGCGCTGCCGCGTGCCCGTGTCAGCGAACTCGGCCCCCTTGTCGATGAAATGAACGTGCTTCTGGCCCAGAACCGCGCGCAGCTTTCCCGCTCGCGCGAGCAGATCGGCAATCTGGCGCATTCGCTGAAAACCCCGCTGATGG
>JAUNTV010000177.1 GCA_030538515.1 Paracoccus sp. (in: a-proteobacteria) | reverse complement strand
CTAATTCATCGCCGGTCAGATGGGCGACGGGTTTGGACATATCGCGCTGCTGCTTTTCATCGGGCGCAGCGTCGGAAAGAAGGGCGTCTTCCAGTTCCGTCACCTTCGCATCCAGAGCATCAAGTTCCTTCTGTTCCGCGAAGCCCTTCAACTTTCCGATGCCGGATTCCGTGTCTGCAAGCTGTCTCTGCTTTTCCTTGATCCCATCCTCGATGCGGCCAGGCGTGCCCTTGATCTTCTGCAACGCACCTTCGACACGGCGAGCCAGCCCGACCGGATCGTCGGAAAACTCGATCATAACGTCCTGCTCGCCGGGAAGGCGAATGTAGAACGATCCATAGCCAAGATTCTTGGACACCCAGATGATCAAGGGGAAACCTGAAATCGTCCCCACACGGTCATTGTTCTGTGCGCCGCCGCCGGCAATGGCGTCCTCCATGGCCTGAATAAGATCGGTCCCAAACTCCTTGCGATCCGTGTATGCGGCCCGACCGATCATCGCGGCGAAGGCATCCCCTTTGGTGTCCTCGACCTTGCCGGCCTGCTCTTTCCAGAAGGCCAGTTCATCCGTGTCAGCCTCGATTGCCCGGCGCAGGTTGCGCACATTGGCTTCCATCTGGCGCTTGGCACTGATCGCCGCGCCCGCACGGCGCTGGAGCTTGTCGCGCTCCCCGCGCAGCTCGGTCAGTTCCAGAACACGCGGATCGGCGGTCGACATGGCCTTGGCCTGCTCATACTGGCTCGCCTCGCCCAGGTCTTCCATATCGCGCATGCTGGGATCGCCGCGGAAGAAGCCTTCAATGAAGCCCGCCTTGCGCGCCATCATCTGCCACATCGTCGCGTCATAGGTGCCCTTGGCAGAGTAGTCGAGGATCTCGATTTCCTTGTTCATGTTGCCCTGCCGCACCCCGCGCCCATTGCGCTGCTCGTCGTCGGCCGGG
Source organism: Paracoccus sp. (in: a-proteobacteria) (assembly GCA_030538515.1). GTDB lineage: Bacteria > Pseudomonadota > Alphaproteobacteria > Rhodobacterales > Rhodobacteraceae > Paracoccus. The sequence continues at coordinate 5,038 of JAUNTV010000177.1, read as the reverse complement.
AACCACAGTGGGTCAAGGTTATGGATCGCAGAAATCCGGCGCTGCGCATTGACCCCGGTGAACAGGGTCTTCGATCCGATCAGGATGCGCTTCTTGCCTTCGTTCATGTCGTTGAAGGCGCGTTGCTTGCGGGCATCGCTTGTCAGGCTTTCCGACAGGATGATGTGATCTGCGGGCACGCCCATTGCGACCAGTTGCGCACGAATGAAGCGATGGACCGCGAAGGTTGGGTTGTGCTTCGTCGGGTTGATCCCCAGCGTCGAAAACACGATCTGCGTAGACGGGCCGTATTCAATCGGCTGATCTGTATAGCCGCCCTCTTTCTTCACGCCGTAGAGCGGGGTCTTCTCGCCCGCCTTCCAGCGCCGGTAGATGGCCTTGATCATGTGGTCGAGCTTTGACCCTGTGTCCGTCGCAGACGGGTCCACAAGGCGCATGTCGATTGCGGCGAGACGGCCGTCATTGATGACGGAAAGCAGAATATCATCGCCCTTCTGGACCGGGCCTTTCCGGCGCTCGATCTTGCGCATCCGCTCGCCCAGCCGCTGCTGGAAATCTTTAAGTTCCGGCGATGGCTCAATCACGACAAGATTGCGCTTGCCACCTTTGATCGCCGGGCGGGTGACGTATTTTTCAAGATCTCCTGACGAAACCACATCCATGACCTGCCGCACCATCAGCGACAGTTCCGGCGTGTTCACGAACTTGGAAAAGCGGGTGACAAGCTTGTATCCGCCATCCGGGGCCTGCTCCAAGGCGCTTTCGGTGCTGCCGAACGTCGCCGCCCAGCTGTCGAACGCGGTGATGTTCCGATCCTCAAGCGCCTGCGGCTGCAGGTAACGGCTGATCGAATACAGTTCGGCCATGGTGTTGGTGATCGGTGTGCCTGACGCCAGAACCAGGCTGCGGCCCGGATTTTTCTTGGCAAGGGCGCGCGTTTTGATGAACAGATCCATGGATGCTTGCGAGCCAGCCGGGTCAATCCCCTTGATGTCGCCAAGCGAGGTTGCAAAGGACAGCTTGCGGAACAGGTGCGCTTCATCAACGAACAACATATCAGCGCCGGTTTCATCGAAGTTGAAGACCGAATCCTTGCCCTTGTCGGATGTCTGGCGAGCGATACGCTGTTCAGCCGCTTCAAGCAGCGCCTCAATCTTCTTGCGCGTCTTCTTCGCGCCATCGGTGGCGCCTTTGACATCGACGCCCAGAGTGGCCGCCATTGAGTTGAGCGCGCCCAGCACGGAACGCTCCAATCCCATATCGTCGCGCCCGCCGTTCATTTCCTGAAGAACCTGACGCACGTCCTCAAGCAGCCCTTCGACGGCATCGGCTTTCGCTGCATCAGATGCCGGGATCAACTGGAAGGCGGAATGTGTGATGATGATCGCGTCGTATTCGCCCACCGCCGCATCCGCGACGAACTGCTTGCGCCGGGACGTGTGGAACCGCCGATCATCGGCAACCAGCACCTTCGCCAGCGGGTATTGCTGGTAGAACTCGGTGGCAAACTGGATCAGCATGTGATTGGGGACGACATACCAAGGCTTTCTTGCGAGACCCAGGCGCTTCGCCTCCATGCCTGCGCCGATCATGGCCGAGGTTTTGCCAGCCCCGACTGTGTGCGCCATGTAGGTGTCGCCGGATTGCAGAATGCGCGCGATAACGGCTGTCTGATGCGGCCGCCACGACCAGCCGGAATGAATGCCGGGTGTCGTCAGGTAGTCGCCATCATACTGCGGTGCCACTTCGGCATTAAAGGTCCGGTTGTAGACGGCCTCCATCTCGGCCGTGCGGCCCTCATCCGACCAAAACCACTCACGGAACTTGTCCTGAAGCTCGTTGGCCTTGTCGGTCGCCGCCTGTGTCGCTTCTTCATCAACCCAGGATTCGGTGCTGCCGTCGCTATTCTTCCGCGACCTGCGAACCTCGATCTTCTTGTTCGACATGACAAGCTGCATGAGTTCTGCGAACGGCTTGTCTGCGGTCCCCCATTCGCTCGTCGCGGCAGAGCCGTTGGTGCTGCCGCTGATGACCCAGACCCCCAGGCGGGGCTTGTAATCGGCGGTCATCGCGAGACCGAGGGATTTGGCGAAATCGGAATAGATCGAGGACGGGAACCAATGCGCACCAAGCGGCACAGCAATGTCAGATGATGCGATGGGCGCGGGCTGGACGGCCCGCAGCGCATCCACGTTCCCATCATATTCCGGGTTGGCGCGCGCCTCGCGTTCGGCTTCCTCAAGCTTCGTGACGACATTGCCCGAAAGATACCGGGCTTTCGTCTCCCATTCCCTCGAAATCGGGTTCAGGTATATCTTGCCCGCCAGTTCTTTGGTCACGCTTTCAGTCGTGGAACCGGACATTTCCGCGATCCGGGCGGGGTCGACACGGCCGGTCTCAGCCAGCAGGTAAAGCAGCGCGTCTTCGGGGCTGTTGATCTGCGGCTTCACGCTGATCTTGACGGCATTTTCGGTGAACACGCGTGTCTTGGTCGCGGTCCCGTCTTCCGCATCGTAATTCTCGATTGCCAGAAGCCGATAGGATTCCGGGTCATCCATGAAGGGATCGACGTTCGGGCGGGAAACGATGATCTTATCGGGCATCGCCTCGGGATCGAATGACCCTTCACGATAGCCAGGCTGCTGGCGCGCTTCCCGGCGGGCGCGGGCGATTTCGGCCATGCTTGCGCCTGCCTCGATCATCGGGCCGGCGTCGAAGCTGCCGATGTCAAATTCAGCGCCAGATGCCCGCGCATCATTCTCTGCCTGCTGCCGCGCAGTCTCCTGTTCCACCACGCTGGGGCGCTGCTTGCGGTGCTGCTGCATCCCGATAGGGCCGCGGCGCTTCACATAGGCGTCATATGCCTTGTTCAAGGCCTTGCGCGCGGCGGTGGCGTCCTTCCCGTCGACATCGGCAGCATAGACATCGCGAAGCGCGTTCTTGACCGGGATCAGCGCCGTGATGGCCTCGACAGCGGGCTTAGGCAGGCCCTTCGTGTTTTCGCGGCTGCGCAGATCGACCTTGATGCCAGTGTTTCCATCGAACTGATACAGATCACCGTCTTTCAGGTAGAAGCTGCCCGGCTTTGTCTCGGCGTGTTCTGCGTCCAAGGCGTCCAGTTTTACCGATGCTGGCGGCTCGGTCATCACGTTGGTCGGGAAGCGTGTCAGCGCGCCCAGCAGGTCGGCCCGCAGGTCGGCGCCGGGCCGGGCGCGGACGCCGACACGATCAGAAGCCGTTAGGGTGTCATATAGACCTTGATCCCCGAGGATCATTTCCGGGTGCGCTGCGAAATAGCTGTTCACTGCGGCTTGGCCGATGGTGCCGTCATCGCGGGGCAGGTCGATCACCTGCGACTTGCGCCATGACGGATCTGCTTCCTGCTCACCCTCAGCGCGCTTGCGAAGCACAATGATGTCAGTCGTGACCTCGGTGCCGTTTTCCTTGAACGCAGTGTTCGGCAATCGTATCGCGCCGACCAAATCGGCCCGGTCAGCCAGATAGTCGCGTGCCTTGCTGTCCATCTTGTTCATTGTGCCGGCCGATGTGATGAACATCAGCAAGCCGCCGGGCCGAACAGCATCCAGCGATTTGGCGAAGAAATAATCGTGGATCATGAAGCCTTGCGGATAGTCAGCATCGGCCTTGATCTGTGTGCCAGCAAACGGCGGATTGCCGATCACCAGGTCGTAAAAGCCCTGCGGCAGCTTCTGCTTGATGAAGTCGCCGTTCTTGATCGCGTGGCGGGGATAGAGTGCTTGGGCAATCTGGGCGGTCAGGTGGTCAAGTTCCAGGCCGGTATAGGTGGCGTCGATCCCGCCCGGCATGGTGCCTGCGAAGCCGCCCACGCCCATACCTGGCTCATAGACGCGACCGCCCTTGAAGCCCAATTGCTGCGCCAGTTTCCACATGCTGCGGAGTGCCGGTTCAGCGGTGTAGAAGGCATATTGCGAAGTCCGCGACAGCGTGGCGCGTTCCTCGGGTGAGGTCATCGCCTCGATTTCTTCGGCAAGATCCGCGAACTTGATGCTGCCATCAGACCGGGGCAGGGTGCCCGCAAGCGTGCCGGCGCCACCATACTTCGCCAATGACGCGCGTTCATCTGCTGTCGCCAGTCGGCCCTCGTTCTGGATAGTGCGTAGCGTTCGGATCGCCGCGATGCTTTCGCGAGCGCGGGTCTTCTCGCCGCGTGCCAGGTCCAGACCACCCGGCTCGATGACGTGATTTACGGGGCCGTCTGTTCGTCCGCGAGTGCGGTTTCCAGAGCGAGAGCCATCGCTACTTCCTGAACCATCCGCTTCCGGTTCGGATCGTCCTGCGGCACGTTCTGCAGGCTCACTTCCTGCTTTGCCTGCTGCGCCACCATCCGAACGTAGGCTTCCAACTTGCCCTCGCCCCGATCCTGAATCCGGCGCGCTTTCTGCGGTGCCCGCTCTACCATCGCCTGCATCAGTTCGCTGATCATCGCCGGTCTCCTGAACCTCTGGCATGTCCAGAGTATCACTTGTTTCTTTTTCTGCAACGGATTGCTGCGCATCTTCCGCAATAGCGGCCCGAACCTCGGCCATCACAGCCGCTGCGTCGTCCATGTCAGAGACATCCTCGCCGTTCAGGTCCAGATCGTCGCGATAATGGTTGTAGGCGGCGCGCATAGGCGCTTGCGCCTCACGCATGGTCAGCCCGGTGCTGGCCGCGAAATCGCGCAGCATCTGGCCGAACCGTTTGGTGCCGGCCTCGACATAGAGCGCAACCAGTTCACCGCCGAGGGTGATGTATTCGGGGTCAAGCCCAGAGGATGCCTGATTACGGACCTTGGCGGCCAGCCGGGCCTTCAACTCGGCCGCGCGGTCCTGCTTTTCCTTTGAAAGTGCGCCAAGGATTCCTGCGGTTTGAGCAATTTTTGTTTTCTGCATATTGCTCTGATCCGCCTTGCGGGCGGCATCGGCGACTTTCTGAATTTCCTCGGCCGGCATGTCCTTGCCGCCGATTCCGGTGACTTCCATCTGTCCCCATTTCGGCTTCTTCACGGGGGCGTCGG
>JAUNTV010000176.1:672-6022 GCA_030538515.1 Paracoccus sp. (in: a-proteobacteria) | reverse complement strand
CCTCGAACCTGCTGAAACCCGCGCTGGCGGGCGGCAAGCTGCGCTGCATGGGCTCCACCACCTATAAGGAGTTCCGCCAGCATTTCGAAAAGGACCGCGCGCTGTCGCGTCGCTTCCAGAAGATCGACGTGAACGAGCCCTCGGTGCCCGATTCGATCAAGATCCTGATGGGTCTGAAGCCGCATTTCGAAGCCCATCACGAATTGCGCTACACCAATGACGCCATCAGGACCGCCGTGGAACTGGCCGCGCGCTATATCAACGACCGCAAGCTGCCGGATTCGGCCATCGATGTCATCGACGAGGCAGGCGCCGCCCAGCATCTGGTCGCGGAAAGCAAGCGCCGCAAGACCATCTCACCCAAGGAGATCGAGGCCGTGGTGGCCAAGATCGCCCGCATCCCGCCAAAGAATGTCAGCAAGGACGATGCCGAGGTGCTGCGCGATCTCGACCGCTCGCTGAAACGTGTGGTGTTCGGGCAGGATGCGGCCATCGACGCGCTGGCTTCCGCGATCAAGCTGGCCCGCGCGGGCCTGCGTGAACCGGAAAAGCCCATCGGCAACTATCTGTTCGCCGGGCCGACCGGGGTGGGCAAGACCGAGGTGGCCAAGCAGCTTGCCGATACTCTGGGCGTGGAACTGCTGCGTTTCGACATGTCCGAATATATGGAAAAACACGCCGTTTCCCGCCTGATCGGCGCGCCGCCCGGCTATGTCGGCTTCGATCAGGGCGGTTTGCTGACCGATGGCGTCGATCAGCACCCGCATTGCGTGCTGCTGCTGGACGAAATCGAAAAGGCGCACCCGGATGTGTTCAATATCCTGCTGCAGGTGATGGATCACGGCAAGCTGACCGATCATAACGGGCGCGCGGTGGATTTCCGCAATGTGGTGCTGATCATGACCTCGAACGCGGGGGCCGCCGATCAGGCCCGCGCCGCCATCGGTTTCGGCCGCGAGCGCCGCGAGGGCGAGGACACGGCCGCGATCGAGCGCACCTTCACGCCAGAATTCCGCAACCGTCTGGATGCGGTGATCGGCTTCGCCCCCCTCTCGCGCGAGGTGATCGTGCAGGTGGTCGAGAAATTCGTGCTGCAACTGGAAGCGCAGCTGATCGACCGCAATGTCCATATCGAACTGACGCGAGAGGCGGCGAACTGGCTGGCCGAAAAGGGTTACGACGACAAGATGGGCGCACGCCCGCTTGGCCGCGTGATCCAGGAAACCATCAAGAAGCCGCTGGCCGAGGAACTTCTGTTCGGTCGCCTGACCAAAGGCGGCGTGGTCAAGGTGCGCATCGAGGGCGACAAGCCCACCCTCGACATCACCGGCCCCGACATGCCCCGCATTGGCGGCAAATCGAAGCCGCCGCTGCTGACAGCGGATTGAACGCGCCCGAAACCCGGACCGCGCCGCTGCAAACGGCGCGGTTTTTTCTTGCGCCCCCCTGGCCCCCCGAGGGGGCATCAAGGAGGCGCATCCCACCTGTTCAGTCCCGGCATCTGGTGGATCGGGTGGACGATGAATCTCTCTGGCTCTGAAGTCCAGATCTTGCAGATGTATTTATAGGGCGTGAGGCCGCTGAGCGTCTTGAGGCGGCGTGCGAAGTTGTAAGCGGCGATGAAGTCGGCGAGGTGGCCGCGAAGTTGGTCGTGGCTGGCCTGACCCTACGTCACGGATCGGGCGCGCTTTGCCAGGGTGCTTGAGGCTGTAGAGACAGTCGCCGAAGAAACCGGCCGTTCGGTGCCGCAGGTGACCCTCGCCAGGCTTCGTGACAGTCCCGGCATCGGGTCGATCGTTCTGGGTGCCCGGAACGAAGCGGAACTGGCCGACAATCTAGCGTCCTGGGATCTCCACCTCTCGCCGGAGCAGGCTGGGCGGATTGAAGTGGCGGGGCGTCCAGCGCCGATCTACCCCTTCTGGCACCGCTCAATGTGGGCAATTGACCGGCCGACCCCCTCGAAAGAGGGGTGCCTTCAAGGTTATCGCCAGACGATCGGCCTCTGACCGTCCATACATGAGGCGGGTATGAAGCGCCCGCCTTCCCGTTTCAGTTTTTCGCACTCTGTCAGAGCCTGACGACCCGTCGCACGCCATCGTGTTCGGGCAGGTTCGATTCCATGCCGTGATCGCGTGTGACCGCCTGATCCCATTGAGGATACCGTATCGAAAAGACCAGGAAACTTGGTCCTGACCCGAGACCCAGCATACGTAAATTCCCGGTCCTTGATGCCATTGGCAAAATCACGCGCGGCAACCGCACCTCGGGAAAATCCGAACACATCGAACCAGATATCGCAAGGCTGCCTTCCCGGCGCATGGAGGCGGATCGTCTGCTCCAGCCGCTCATAGGCCTCGTTGACCCGGCTTTCGACCCCTTCGGGGCCGGTGCCCCAGCCCATGCCCCGAGGGCCGGGCAGCATAACCAATCCGGCGGCGGGCGCATAGGAGCGGCCACTGTCACCCCTTCGACCGGGACGTGATCACGAGAGTTCCCCGTGCCGTCGAAGAAGACACCGGCGCGGATCAGGCCACAGCCAACCGCGACCGTATCCGCAGGCACCGTGCCGGCCTTTGCGGCCGAAGCTCGGGCGACATCCTGTGCTACGGCAGGATCAGCTATGGTCATAGGGGGCCCGCTTCCATTCTGCACGCAACGCGCAGCGACAGGCCCGTTTCGGGCCAAATAATCCGTGCGACCCTGATCGTTCAACGCGCGCTGCCGGCTGTCCTTGTAGAGTTCCGCGTCGGACTTCAGACTTTGCAGGATGGGGCTTTCGTCGCCAAGAGGATTGGCGCAGATTTGCGCCAGAACAATATCCGCTGCACCTGCGACGGAAGGTAATTCAGCCCCGCGCCGCTCACGGATGAGCTTGGCGACCCTGCATGCGGGGTCGTTGCCGTCACATCGGCACCGGGGCCGACAATGATACGGACAGCTGCATGCCCGGATTCGCCGATCAGCGACAGGTCCGAGGCGTGCAGACGGAACCGGCCGGCATATCCCCGGTCATCGGAAATATCATACCACGCAACCGAAAAATCCAGGGCATCGCCCTGCCCTTCCATATAGTTGACCGCGCCGCCCTCGTTTCGAGCTTTTTGCGATCGCTCGATCACCACGCGATTATTCAGGCTTACCGGAAGCGGTTTCCTTGGGGACGGTTCTTTTCGGAAACACCCCGATCTGAGCGTCCAGAGGTCTGACATTCCGGATCTGCGTAGCTCTGACGGTCGCGGGAATGCTGGAAGTGGTAGCCTGCCCCGCAGGCGCGCCCGATGCAGCTATCCAAGGATCACCACTGCTTTCGTCAGAAGAAACTGACACCATGCCCCCCTGAACAAACTTGACCGGCTAAATCTGCGTGTATCGCCTGATCTGATCAACAACCATATGTGCAGGCTGGCGGCGGCTGCCGGCTGACCGGTCGCCGGCCGTGTTTCATGGGCCTTAACCGCCCTTCCCGCCTTGCGGGGCGGCTAGCCGCGTTTTTCGCGCGCCTTCGCGGCCAGATCGCGGGCGATGCCGTAGGCGCCCTTGATGCGGTCGGCGTCGGTTGTCCAGTCGCGGCGGATGATGATCTTGTTATCCGTCACCCTGGCCTGCCCGCGCTGATCGGTCAGGAATTCGACCAGACCGGCGGGATTGGGGAATTTGTCGCCGTGGAACTGCACGGTCGCGCCCTTCGGCCCGGCGTCCAGCCGCGCGATATTGGCGCGCTTGGCCATGGACTTGATGCGGATCACGTTCATCAGCATCGAGACCTCGCGCGGGACGGGGCCGAAGCGGTCGTGAAGTTCGGCGGCGAAGCCCTCCATCTCGACCTTGGAGGCAATACCCGCCAGCCGCCGGTAAAGCCCCAGCCGCACGTCCAGATCGGGGATATAGCTGTCGGGGATCGTCACCGGCACGCCCAGGTTCAGCTGCGGCGCCCATTCGTCTTCGGGCGTGCCCTCCATCTCGCCCGATTTCAGCTTGGCGATGGTTTCTTCAAGCATGGCCTGATAAAGTTCGAAGCCGACCTCCTTGATATGGCCGGACTGTTCCTCGCCCAGAAGATTGCCGGCGCCGCGCAGGTCCAGATCCTGCGAGGCCAGATTGAAGCCCGCGCCAAGCCCGTCGATATTGCCCAGGAACTTCAGCCGCCGTTCCGCCTGGGGGGTCAGCGGGCTGCGTGGCTTCGTGGTCAGATAGCAATAGGCCCGCACCCGCGAGCGCCCCACCCGGCCCCGGATCTGGTAAAGCTGCGCCAGCCCGTAGATATCGGCGCGCCAGACGATCATCGTATTGGCGGTCGGGATATCGAGACCCGATTCCACGATGGTCGTGGCCAGAAGCACATCGGCCTGACCGTCATAGAAAGCGTTCATCCGCTGATCCAGATCGCCCGCCGCCATCTGGCCATGGGCGATGATGAAGCTGACTTCGGGGACATGTTCGCGCAGGTAATCCTCGATCTCGGGCAGATCGGCGATGCGTGGGACCACGAAGAAGCTTTGCCCGCCGCGATATTTCTCGCGCAGAAGGGCCTCGCGGATGGTGATCGGGTCGAATTCGCTGACATAGGTGCGGATCGACAGCCGGTCCACGGGCGGGGTGCCGATCACCGAAAGATCGCGCACGCCGGAAAGCGAAAGCTGCAAGGTGCGCGGGATCGGCGTGGCGGTCATGGTCAGCACATGCACATCGGATCGCAACTCCTTCAGGCGTTCCTTGTGGGCCACGCCGAAATGCTGTTCCTCATCGATGACCAGAAGGCCCAGATCGCGGAACCGCACCGCCTTGGCCAGCACCGCATGCGTGCCCACGACAATATCGACGCTGCCATCGGCCAGCCCCGCGCGCGTTGCCGCCGCCTCTCTGGCGGGCACGAAACGCGACAGCGGCCGCACGTTCAGGGCGGTCCCGCGGAACCGTTCGGCAAAGCTGCGCGCATGCTGGCGCGCCAGCAGCGTCGTGGGCGCGATCACGGCGACCTGCTTGCCCTGGCTGGCCGCGATATAGGCCGCGCGCATCGCCACCTCGGTCTTGCCGAAGCCCACATCGCCCACGATCAGCCGGTCCATGGGGCGGCCTGCGGCCAGATCGGCGGCGACCTCATCAATGGCGGCCATCTGGTCGTCGGTTTCCGTATAGGGGAAGCGGGCGGAAAATGCCTCCCAGTCGTGGTGCTCGGGTTCCAGCACGGGGGCAGAGCGCAGCAGGCGTTCGGCGGCCACCCGCATCAGCCGGTCCGCGATCAGGCGGATGCGTTCCTTCAGCCGCGCCTTGCGGGCCTGCCAAGCGCCGCCGCCAAGCCGGTCGAGCAGCCCTTCCTCATGCCCGTAGCGGCTGAGCAATTCGATATTCT
>JAUNTV010000176.1:0-662 GCA_030538515.1 Paracoccus sp. (in: a-proteobacteria) | reverse complement strand
ACAGCCGGTCGCCGCCCGCATATTCCAGCGCCACGCAATCATGGGGCACGCCCGCCGCGCGAATGGTTTCCAGCCCCCTGTAACGCCCGATCCCGTGTTCGACATGAACGACCAGATCGCCGGGGGACAGCGCGGTGGTGTCTTTCAGGAAATTCTCGGCCCTGCGACGTTTCCTCGCGCCCCGGATCAGCCGGTCGCCCAGCACATCCTGTTCCGAGATCACCGCCAGCCTGCCCAGGGCAGAGCCATCGGCGGTAAAGCCTTCCTCAAGCGGCCAGACGGCAAGGCCAAGCGCGCCGGGCTGATCGGGCAGATCCGCGAGGCGCGCGATATCGGTCATGCCCGTGACGCCCTCATCCCCGATCAGCCCGCGCAGGCGTTCGCGCGCGCCCTCGCTGAAACTGGCGATCACCACGCGATGGGTCTTGCGCAGATCTTTCAGATGGGCGGCAAGCGCGCCGAACAGGTCAAGCTGTTCCGACTGGCGTTCCGGCGCGAAATTGCGCCCCAGCCGCCCGCCCGCATCCAGCACGCCGGGGCCGGGCGGGGCGGCATTGACCGAAAGCCGCAACTGCCGGCGCGCGGCCAGCCAGCCCTGCCATTCATCCGGGCCGGCGAACAGCGTATCGGGGGCGACGGGGCGATAGATGCTGTCGGCCCCG
>JAUNTV010000175.1 GCA_030538515.1 Paracoccus sp. (in: a-proteobacteria) | reverse complement strand
GCTGCAAAGGCACGCGGGCAGGCCTTGGCCGGCTGCGCGGAGCCGGGTGCATCATCATGACCCCTTGATCCGGCCCGCGCCGGTTCGGGCGCGCGGTTGAATGGCGCGGTGTTGGCCGGGGCCGTTCGCGCAAGCCCTGATCCGGGCTGATCGGGTGCGGATATCGCGGGTCGGGGGGGATGGTGCACGGGTCCCGCTGCGCCGTGATTTCCGTGATGGCCCGCAGCAAAAGGGGGATCGCCCTGCCCGGCGGGGTCCGGTTCTGCGGGATATGCGGGCGCGGCAAGGGCCGGTATCGCCTCAAGAATATCGTCGGAATGGCGCACCAGAAGCGCGCCGTCACGAAGCAGCTGGTTACAGCCCCCCGCGCGGCCATCGACCGGATGGCCCGGCACGGCCAGCACCTCGCGCCCCTGATCGAGCGCTGCCCGCGCGGTGATGAGGCTGCCCGATTTCACCGCCGCCTCGACCACCACCACCCCATGGCCGAGGCCCGAGATGATCCGGTTTCGCATGGGGAAATGGCGCGCGACGGGTGCCAGCCCCGGCGGCTGTTCCGAGATCAGGCAGCCCCGGTCGCAGATCTGCGCGGCAAGCAGCCGGTTTTCGGACGGGTAGATCTGGTCGACGCCACCGGCCATCACGGCAACGGTGCCATGTTTCACGCTGGCCTCATGCGCGGCGGTGTCGATCCCGCGCGCCAGCCCCGCGACCACCGAAACCCCCATCGCGGCCATGGCCCCGGCCAGACCGCGCGCCATGCGCCGCCCCAGTGACGAGGCATCCCTTGCCCCGATTACCGCCAGCATGGGCCGCTGAAGCGCGCCCGCATTACCCTTGACCCAGATTACCGGCGGCGCATCGGCAATTTCACGCAAAAGCGCGGGATAATCGGGCGCATCGATACGGATCAGCCGAGCATGGGCGCGGGCGCCGGCGCGAAGCTCGGCCTCTGCCTCGGCCTCGGGGCAGGGGGCGTAATCGCTGATACCGGCGCGGCGCGCGATCTCGGGCAGGGCCTCAAGCGCGGCGGCGGCGCTGCCATGTTCGGCGATCATGCGATGAAACGTTGCCGGGCCGACCCGGCGGGAACGGATAAGGCGCAAAACGGCAAGATCGTCGTCTCGCGCGGTGGGGGGAGTGCTTTGGGGTATGGTGCAAAACAAACGAAACCGCCTTCGCCTTATCCGTCGAATCAGTTCTGGCAGAGAAGCATTAAGAAAGCGTTGACGCGCGTGGCCTTATCGCCCGCATGGCGCGGGCTTCGGCGCGGATCGCAGGCCACCACCCGGCACCGGTCCCCCGCCGGAAACCGCCCGCAGGCTTCTTTCCTGCCCAACACTCATCCCCGACCCGCGGGCTGCGCGAGCGGTTTCCCGCCGCGTCGGATGGTCCACAGGGGCGTGCTGCTGATTTGATTCAGGATGAGTATTCTGGCAGCGAAGAAACCGGACCCGGCGGGAAGGGGCTGGCTGCGGGGGCGCGCTTAGCCTTGGCCGCACCAGTCGGGGCGCGCGGCGCTCTCGGGTGTCCAGGCGGGGGCCTGAATATCGTCATAAGAGGCATCGGCCCAATGGGTCTGACCGTTGATCGTCACCTCCATCCGGCCCTCGGCAGGGTCAAAGCGCAGGTGACACTGATCACCATCGAGAACCCGATCATATTCGAGGACAAGCCATTCATGATCCTGCCGCGCGATGCGCAGGGTCTCCAACTGGCCAACGGTTGCCCCGGGCGGGGCCTGGGTGCCCAGAAGCAGGCTGCCGTCGGGCTGCACCTCCAGCACCGGATCGCCGTAAATGCCGACGATATTCCCGACCGCGGTGGCAAGCTGGCCGGGATCAACGCGGGCAGGGCCGCTGAAATCTTCGTAAAGGGTCAGGTCCATGCCCTGGCTGCCTTCGGTCAGGGTGGCGTAATAATAGACGCCCTCATTGCCCGGCCCGGCCCAGTTGCCCGCGACCTCGGCAGCATGTCCCGCCCAGACAGGCAAGGCCAGCAGCGAAGCAAGAAAAAGACAGCGTTTCATCATCCGAAGGCCCCCTGGGATCTGATCTGACCCGATACTAACACCCCGTTCGGCCCCGGCAAGCGCCATCAGCCCGTGGCCGAGCCGCCGACCGTCAGCCCACCGATCATCAGCGTTGGCAGGCCCACACCCACCGGCACCCATTGGCCCTGTTTGCCGCAGGTGCCCATGCCGGGATCAAGCGCCATGTCATTGCCGATGGCGCGGATATGGCGCAGCGCGGTGGCCCCGTCGCCGATCAGCGTGGCGCCGCGAATCGGGTCGCCGACCACGCCGTTCTTGACGCGGTAAGCCTCGGTACAGGAAAACACGAACTTGCCATTGGTGATATCGACCTGACCGCCGCCGAAGCCCACCGCATAGATCCCGTCGCGCATATCGGCCAGCATCTCGCCCGGCGCGGCATCGCCGCCAAGCATGAAGGTATTGGTCATCCGGGGCATGGGCGCATGGGCATAGCTTTCGCGCCGCCCGTTACCGGTGGGGGCCACCCCCATCAGGCGCGCGTTCTGGCGGTCCTGAAGATAGCCGACCAGCACGCCATCCTCGATCAGCACGTTGCGGGCGGGCGGGGTGCCTTCGTCATCGACGCTGATCGAGCCGCGCCGGTCGGGGATGGTGCCGTCATCGATCACGGTCACGCCGGGGGCGGCGATACGCTGGCCCATCAGCCCGGCAAAGGCGGAATGGCCCTTGCGGTTGAAATCGCCTTCCAGCCCGTGGCCGACGGCTTCGTGCAGCAGAATGCCGGGCCAGCCTGGGCCGAGCACGATATCCATTACCCCCGCAGGCGCAGGCCCCGCGCGCAGGTTCACAAGCGCGATGCGCAGCGCTTCGCGCACCAGGGCCTGCCAATGTGCAGGCTCCATCAGCCCGGCCAGCGAAATGCGCCCGCCGCCGCCCGCGCTGCCGCTTTCGCGCCGGGTGTTGCCTTCGACGATGACTGCGACATTCAGTCGCGCCATGGGGCGGATATCGGTCACGAGGCCACCCTCGGGGCGCAGGATCGCGACTTCTTGCAGGCTGGTCGCGATCGAGACGCTGACCTGCACCACGCGGGGGTCCGCCGCGCGGGCATAGGCGTCGATCTCGCGCAGAAGCGCGATCCGGGTGGCGATGGGGATGCCCTCGGCGGGATCGACGGGCCGGTAAAGCGGCGTGATCGCGGTCTCGGGTGCCAGCGCCAGCGTGCCGCCGCCCGCGCCTGTGGCCAGGCGCACGGTCTCGGCGGCGCGGCGAAGCGCGGGAAGGCTGAGCTCGGTGGAATGGGCATAGCCCGTGACCTCGCCCGTCACGGCGCGCAGCCCGAACCCCTGCGAGGCCGTATAGCTGGAGCCGCGCAGCCGCCCGTCATCGAAGACGAGGCTTTCGGCATGCGCGCGCTCGATGAAGATCTCGCCGTCGTCGGCACCGCGCGTGGCGTCGCGCAGGACCGTCAGGGCGGCTTCGCGCCCGAAGCTGTCATCAAAAGGGGTAAAGCTGTCGGCGGGCATGGCGGGGTCCAGACTTTGGCAGTTGTTTCAATATCCAGGCGCGTCGCCGTTACGGTGGTGACTTGTCGCAAGGAGGGTTTTATGGTTGTAAACAGAAAAAGTTTGACTCGGAAGGGTGGCGGACGTGCCGGATCATGGTCCGGGCCGCCCGCTGACATAGGCAAGGGATACTCGGATGGTGGCTCCAGCGATGATGCGCCGCGCTTTTGCGGCAGGGATGGGGGCGGCTTCGCTGCTGAGCGCGGGCGTGGTGCGCGCGCAAAGCGCGGCGGCTGACCTGCTTGACGGGCTGCCGGTGATCGGCGCGCCGCAGCCGGGCGGGCTTGGCTTCCAGCCGCCGTCCAGCCCCGAGGCCGTCGATCAGCAATGGCTGGATCACTATGTTCTGGTCATCATCACCGTCATCACGGTTTTCGTCTGCGGCCTGCTGCTGTGGTGCATCATCCGCTATAACCGCCGCGCCAATCCGGTGCCGGCGCGGTTCAGCCATAACACGCCCATCGAAATCACCTGGACGCTGGTGCCGATCCTGATCCTGATCTCGATCGGGGTGTTTTCGCTGCCGATCCTGTTCCGCCAGCTTGCCATTCCCGAAAACCCCGCCGTGGTCATCAAGGCCACCGGGCATCAGTGGTATTGGTCTTACGAATACCCGCAGGAACAGATCGGCTTCGATGCCATCATGCTGACCCGCGATGAGCTGGAAACCCATGGCTACAGCCAAAGCGAATACCTGCTGGCCACCGATAATGCCGTGGTCGTTCCGGTCGGGCAGGAGGTGCTGATGCAGTTCACCGCATCCGACGTGATCCATTCCTGGACCATCCCGGCCTTCGCCGTGAAGCAGGACGCCGTTCCCGGCCGGATCGCGCAGCTTGCCTTCACCGCCACGCAGGAAGGCATCTATTTCGGCCAGTGCTCGGAGCTTTGCGGCATCAACCATTCCTTCATGCCCATCGTCGTGAAGGCCGTCTCGCCCGAGGTTTACGCGCAATGGCTGGAAGCCGCGAAGGGTGAATTCTCGATCGCCTCGGCGGGACCGCTGCGCCCGCTGCAACTGGCCGCGAAGTAAGCCGGCGTGAGCGATACAAGCACATATCAGGCACCGGCCGAGGCCGAGTTCAGCGATTACGTCGCGCTGCTGAAACCGCGCGTCATGTCGCTTGTGGTGTTCACGGCCTTCGTCGGGCTGATCGTGGCACCGGTCGGCATGCACCCGCTGGTGGCTTTTGCCAGCGTGCTTTTCATCGCCATTGGCGGCGGGGCCTCGGGTGCGCTGAACATGTGGTATGATGCCGATATCGACGCGGTGATGAACCGCACCCGCAACCGCCCGATCCCCGCAGGCCGCGTTGCCCGGCCCGAGGCGCTGGCCATCGGCCTGGCGCTTTCGGGGCTGGCGGTGATGATGCTTGGCCTGTCGGCGAACTGGTTCGCGGCGGGTTTTCTGGCCTTCACGATCTTCTTCTATGCCGTCGTCTATACGATCTGGCTGAAACGCTCGACCCCGCAGAATATCGTGATCGGCGGGGCGGCCGGTGCCTTCCCGCCCATGATCGGATGGGCCTGTGCCACGGGCGGGATCGGGCTTGAGCCGCTTCTGATGTTCGCGCTGATCTTCTTCTGGACGCCGCCGCATTTCTGGGCGCTGGCGCTGTTCATGAAGGAAGATTACCACAAGGCCGGCGTGCCCATGCTGACCGTGACCCATGGCCGCGATGTCACGCGGCGCCATATCTTCGGCTATACGCTGGTGCTGGCACCCTTTGCGATCTGGCTGGGGCTGACCTCGGTCGGCGGGCCGGTCTATCTGGCGGTGGCCGTGGTGCTGAACGCGCTGTTCATCTGGCGCGGCTGGCAGGTGATGCGGCGCCCGGATGCGCAATCTTACGCAGATGGCCACCGGGTCGAGAAGGGCTTCTTCAAGCTGTCGCTTTACTATCTGTTCGCGCATTTCGCGGCCCTGCTGATCCAGCATTGGGTGATGCCATGAGCGTGCTGCGCACCGAACATGATCTTCACACGCGCCGCAAGTCGCGCAATATCGGCCTTCTGGTGGTGCTGCTGGCCTTTGTCGTGCTGATTTTCGGCCTGACCGTGGTGAAGGTGCAAAATGGCGAGGGCGCGGCCCTTCAGGGCTTCGACCACAAGGTCCGCCCCGCGCTTTTGCCGCGTGAACCCGGCGTCGAGATCCGCCCGAGCGCCGATCCCGTCGCCGCACCGGGCACACCCGCCGCAGAACAGGGCGCGAGGACCAGGCCATGACGCTTCTTCCACAGGACAAGAACCAGCGTGTGCTGGTCCAATGCCTCAGCGTGGTGCTGCTGATGGGCGCGCTGGCCTGGGTGGCGGTGCCCTTCTACAACTGGTTCTGCCGCGTCACCGGCTACGCCGGCACGACACAGGTGGGCAGCGCCTCGGCGGGGGATGAGCAGGTCATTCTGGATGAAACCATCACCATCCGCTTCGATGCCAATACCGACAAAGACCTGCCATGGACGTTCCGGCCCCTCCAGACC
>JAUNTV010000174.1 GCA_030538515.1 Paracoccus sp. (in: a-proteobacteria) | reverse complement strand
GGTGTCCGACACGATTGGGCTGTGGGGTGGTCTGGGTAATCTCTTTACCCTCAAAAACACGACAGGGGCTGAGGATAGGCCCGCTGAGGTTGAGAAATGATTAACGAAAACCCGGATTTCGGGAAAAGTTGCCGCGCCCGCCGCCAGATGCCGATGTTGTATCAGACCCCCGCCCTGCCATGGCGGCTTGCTGCGCCAGGGGGCCCGGAACCCGTAGCGGTATGCAGGCTTTTCTGCCGGGCGGATCCCCTACCATTTCGCCGCGCCTTTCGATAGAAACCGGCAACACCTGATGAGGCCGCGCTATGAAATTCACCCTCTCCTGGCTCAAAGAGCATCTCGACACCACCGCCACCGTATCGGACATCGCCGAGGCGCTGACCGATCTCGGCCTTGAGATCGAGGAAGTCATCGACCCCGCCGCGAAGCTCTCGGGCTTTACGATTGCGCGTATCACCCATGCCGAACCCCATCCCGATGCCGACCGCCTGCGGGTTCTGCGGGTCGAAACCGACGAGGGCGAGAAGCAGATCGTCTGCGGTGCGCCGAACGCGCGGGCGGGCTTGATTGGCGTTCTGGCGAAACCCGGCGATTATGTGCCGGGCATCGATACCACGCTGTCGATCGGCAAGATCCGGGGCGTGGAAAGCCACGGCATGATGGCATCCGAACGCGAGCTGGAACTTTCCGACGAACATGACGGCATTATCGATCTGCCCTCGGGCAGCGTCGGGCAGGGCTTTGCCGACTGGCTGGCCGAAAACCGCCCCGATGCCGTCGATCCGGTGTTTCACATCAAGATCACCCCCAACCGCCCCGATGCGCTTGGCGTGCGGGGCGTCGCGCGTGATCTGGCGGCGCGGGGGCTGGGCCACCTGCGCGCGCAGGATATTCAGCCGGTGCCGGGCCGCTTCCCCTCGCCCATCGGGGTGACGATTGCACCGGAGGTTGCCGAAAAGGCCCCTTGTTTCACTGGCCGCGTCATCCGGGGCGTGAAGAACGGCCCCTCGCCCGACTGGTTGCAGGCGCGGCTGCGGGCGATCGGGCTCAGGCCGATCTCGGCTCTGGTGGATATCACCAACCTGTTTACCTTTGACCTGAACCGCCCGCTGCATGTGTTCGACATGGCCAGGGTGCGGGGCGATCTGACCGTGCGCGCCGCGACCGAGGGCGAAAGCCTGCTGGCACTGGATGGGCGCAGCTATGCCCTGCGCGCGGGCGATATGGTGATTGCCGACGAAAACGGCCCGGAAAGCCTTGCCGGCATCATGGGCGGCGAGGATACCGGCGTGACCGAGGGGACCACGGATGTGTTCCTTGAAAGCGCCTATTGGCAGCCCATCGCCATTGCCGCGACGGGTCGGGCGCTGCGCATCAATTCGGACGCGCGCTACCGCTTCGAACGCGGCGTCGATCCGGCATTCACCCTGCCGGGGCTGGAGGCCGCGACCCGGCTGATCCTTGATCTGTGCGGCGGCGAGGCTGGCGAGGTCGTGACCGCGGGTGCCGTTCCCGATACCGCGCGCGCCTATCCGCTGGACCCGGCGCGGGTGATCAGCCTTGTGGGCATGGACATCCCCGAGGCCACGCAGCGCGCCACGCTGGAAGCGCTTGGCTTCCGGCTGGAAGGCGATATGGCCCATGTGCCTAGCTGGCGTCCCGATGTGCAGGGCAGCGCCGATCTGGTCGAAGAGGTCGCGCGCATCGCCAGCCTGTCGCGGTTGCAGGGCCAGCCTCTGGCGCGTCCGCAAGCCGGGGTGCCGCAGCCGGTGCTGACACCGGTGCAGCGCCGCGAAAGGGTGGCGCGGCGGCTGGCGGCCTCGCTTGGTTATCATGAATGTGTGACCTACAGCTTCATCGACGAGGGCGCGGCCAGATTGTTCGGCGGCGGCGAGGACGCGGTGCGGGTGGAAAACCCCATCTCATCGGAAATGACCCATCTGCGCCCGGACCTGCTGCCGGGCCTGCTGGCGGCGGCGGCGCGCAATCAGGCGCGCGGCTTTGCCGACCTGGCGCTTTTCGAATGCGGCCCGGTGTTTTCGGGCGGGGAGCCGGGCGATCAGGCGCTGCGGCTCAGCGGGCTTCTGGTCGGGGCATCGGCCCCGCGCGATCCCTACGGCTCGCGTCGCGCGGTCGATCTTTACGACGCCAAGGCCGATGCCGAGGCAATCCTTGCCGCCATCGGCGCCCCGGCGCGGTTCCAGATCGACCGCAAGCTGGACGCATGGTGGCACCCCGGCCGGGCGGGCAATATCCGGCTTGGCCCGAATATGCTGGCCAGCTTCGGCGAGATCCACCCCAAGGTCCTGCGCGAGATGGGCGTGAAGGGCCCGGCTGTGGGCTTCACCGTTCATATCCCGAATGTGCCCATGCCCAAGGCCCGCGCGACGACGCGCCCGGCGCTGGATGCGTCGAGCCTGCAAGCGGTCGAACGCGATTTCGCCTTCGTGGTGGACGCTCGGGTCGAGGCGGCCACTCTGGTCAACGCGGCCCTTGGCGCGGATAAGGCACTGATCGCAGAGGTGCGGGTTTTCGATCAGTTCGCCGGCGAAAAGGCCGAGGCGCAGATGGGGCCGGGCAAGAAGTCGCTGGCGATCACCGCGCGCCTGCAACCGCGCGACAAGACCCTGACCGATGCCGAGATCGAGGCCGTCGCGGCGAAGATCGTCGAAAAAGTCACCAGGGCCAGTGGCGGCGTGCTGCGCGGCTGACAGGCAAAAAGGGGGCGCCCGCGCCCCCTCGGGCTGGCGCCCTCACCCCCTGGGGATATTTGAGGACAGAAGAAGATGATGATTTCTTCTGTCCATAAATATCCATATCGCGGCGCTGAAACCGGATGCGGCGCTGCGATCAGGCGACGGGCGGGTGCAGATGCAGGCGCGGATCGCGCTGGCGGATCGCTTCGACCCACGCGGCTTCCGCGCTGAAATCATGGGGCACCTGTTCGGCAGAGCGACCGCCCGAAAGCGATTTCGAGGCGAAGAAATCGAAGCCGTAAAGGTCCAGCCGCGTCAGGTCGGATTTCAGCAGAAGCGCGATCAGCATCGCCCCGGTGGTCGGTGGCGCGCCAAGGGTTTCGGCCAGCTTGTTGAAGGCAGCGATCGGATGCAGGTAGAAACCGGGCGAGGTGGCGCTGATCCGGTCCAGCCGTTTGCGCTTATGCGACATCCACAGGATGCGACCCGGCGCGATACGTGTGCGATCGGCGCGTCCGATCCGTGTGGCCAGCCCCAGCCAGTCGGTGCGTGATCCGTGTGACATGGCGTCGGGCATGGGGGCCAGATTGATGCGCACCACCACGTCATGCGCGTCGATTTCCGCGCCTGCCGTTCCATTCGCTAGCGCGCGGGCATTGCCGATCAGGGCCACGCTTTTGCCTTTCAGCGCGCTCAGCAGGGTCTCGGGCGCAACCGAGAGCGAGGCCAGCATATCCTCGTTGCGCATGAGCCGCGCGGCGAAGAAGCGCAGCGGCGTCACGCCAGAAGTCCGCGATAGACATCGGTGATGGCGCGGGCCTCGGCCTTGATGTCGTGACGGGCGCGGACATGGGCGAGGGCGGCGCGGCCTGCCTGTTCGCGGGCTTCGTCATCGTCGAGCCAGTGACCGATGGCGCGCGTCAGCGCCCCGGCATCATCCGGTGGCACCAGTGAGCCGGTTTCGCCCTCGATGATCAGGGTCTCGAAGGCGCCGACGCGGCTGGCGACGACGGGCAGGCCGCAGGCCATGGCCTCAAGCGGGGTCAGCCCGAAGCCTTCCCATCGGGCGGGGGCGGCAAAGATATCCATGGCCTGATAATGGCGCACGACATCCTGCCAGGGCAGTTCGCCCAGGAAGTGAATGCGCCCCGTCAGCCCGGCGGCCTGAATGCGGGTCCGCAATTCATCCACGAAGGCCTGATTGTCGCGGGTGATGCGCCCGGTCAGGACCAGCCCGGCGCGGGGGTGGTCGGGGAAAAGGCGCAGGGCGGCCTCGACCAGCAGATCGACGCCTTTTTGCGCGCGCACCCGTCCGAAGCAGCCGATCAGCACCGCATCGGGGTCGAGCCCGAGGTTTTCGCGCAAGGCGCGTTTGTCGGGGGCGGGCTGAAAGACCTGCGTGTCGACCCCGTGCAGGATCACCGTGGCCGGACGTTCCAGATAAGAGGCGGCCTTGGGCGAGGTGGCGATCAGCGCGTCCTGTCTGCGGATCAGCCAGCGGGTGAAGCCGGTGTGATGGCGCTGCGCGGCCGAGGTGAACAGCAGCCGATAGCGCCGCCGGAGGATATGGCGCAGGATCAGCCCAAGCGCCATTTCCGTATTGCGCCGCGCATGCCAGACGCGCCAGCGGTTGCGCGGCAGCGTGGCGGCGCGGGCAAGCGGGATATGGGGCAGATCAGCGGGCAGGCCCGGCCCGGTCGTGGTGATCGCGATCATGCGTGCCTGCACCGGGATCAGCCGCACCACCGTCGCCGTTACGCCGGAAAGCCTGCGCTTGAGATTGGGGGCCACGACCTCGATATCGGCGGGATCAGTCATTGGGGGCCTCGGGCGTCAGGAAATACAGTGCCAGCCCGATGGCCAGCGGCAGGGTGAAGAACAGGAACACGGCCCCGTAAGCGGCCTGCGTGCTGCCATGGGCGGATGCCCATTGAAACACCGGACGCGCGCCGAATTGCAACAGCCCCGCCCCCCCGATCGAGATCATGTTCAGGAAAGTGATCCCGCGCCCGACCAGATGCGGCGGAAGGAAAGCGCGGCTATGGGCCATGAGCAGCACGAAGGATGCGCCCGAAAGCCCGATCAGCGCCAGCAGCAGCACCGAAAGCCCGAGGTTCTGCCCGACGAAAATCCACAGCGCGCCGGTGACGATCACGGTGGCCGAGGTGCTGACAAGGATCGTCCTGCGCGCCGATCCGACGCGCTGCATCAGGGGGCCTGCGAAGTAATTGCCAAGGATCATCGTGCCGCCCATCAGCAGCGCGGCATTGCCCACGGTGGCCGGGTCGGCGGCGAAGACATCGCTTAGATAGGGTCCGGCCCACAGCCCCCGGATCGCGGCCGAGACGCCGTAATTCACCGCGAAAAGCGGCAGGATGAACCAGAGCGCGCGCAGCTTCAGGATATCGCTCAGCCGGCCCTTCGGATGGGCGGCTTCCAGCCGGGCGGGGTCCTTGACCATGATCCATTCCGCCAGCGCCACGGCAAGGGTCAGCGCGGCCATGGCCCAAAGCGTGGCGCGCCAGCCGATTTCCTCGGCCACGGCGACAAGCGGCGTGGCGCTTAACAGGTTGCCAAGCGACCCGACGGCCACGAAAACCCCCGCCAGCGTCCCGAACTCTTGCAATGAGAAATTGCGCGCGAAGATATAGTAGGCCGCCATCAGCGCCGGTGCGCAGCCGATCCCGATCAGCGCCATGGCGAGATGAAGATGCCAGGGCGTGCTTGCCAGTGCGAACAGCGCGGCACCTGCCGCCGTCACGACCATCAGCACCGAAGCCGTCCGGCGCGGACCGAACCGGTCCAGCCAGCCGCCCACCGGCATCTGCATCAGCGCGAAGGCCACGAACCACACCCCCGAGGATGTCGCCAGATCGCCCGGCGAGGCCCCCAGATCCGCGCGCAGATCGGTGCTGAGAACGGTCAGGAAGGCGCGATAGAACTGGCTGAGCACATAGCCCAGAACCAGCATCCACACCCCTGCCGTGAACCTGCCCATCACACGCGCAGGAACTGGCCGCTGGCGCCGTCGAACTGAAGCAGCGTGCCATCGCCGATATTATGGATCAGTCCGTGCAGGGTCATGCGTTCGGAGGTGACGGCCTCGTGCACGAAGGGGAAGCTCATCAGGTTTTCCAGCGAGACCATCACCGCCTCGCGTTCAAGGGCGGGGATCTGCTCATCCGCGGGCAGGCCGGCCACGCGTTCATAGCCGGGGCGCAGGATATCCATCCAGCGGCCGATGAAGCTGGAATGTTCCTCCAGCGCGGGGGCCTGGCCCGAGCACATCGCATGACAGCCCGCGACACCGCCGCATTTCGTATGGCCCATCACGATCAGATGCGTGA
>JAUNTV010000173.1:280-6079 GCA_030538515.1 Paracoccus sp. (in: a-proteobacteria) | reverse complement strand
AGCATCCGCCACCGCCTTCAGATCCTCGGCCACATCGGATTCGCCGCGCGAAACGTCAAGCGAGGCGCTGACCGGGGGCTGGCCGGTGGGCAGTTCGGGCAGGATCGCATCGACCATGGCGCGGAACACCTCGGGCACGCCGGCCATCACATAGGTATTGCCGATATGAAACCCCGGCGCGGCGCTGACGCTGTTGGGGATCAGCGTCGCACCCAGGGGGATACGCGCCATGCGCAGCCGGTTGCCCGAGACCTCGACCCCGCGGGCCTCCCACCGCGCGCGCATCACCGCCAGCGCGTCGGGGTGGATATCGATGCCGGTGCCGAAGGCCTCGGCCACGGCATCGGCGGTGACGTCATCATGCGTCGGCCCGATCCCGCCCGAGGTGAACAGCAGATCATAACGCCCCCCGAGCGAGGCATCGAGCGCGCGGATCGCCTCGACGATCAGCGCCTGTTCGTCGGCGACCACCCGGATCTCGCGCAGGTCTATGCCGATGCTGCCAAGCACGCCGGCCAGATGATAGGCGTTCCCCTCTCGTGTGCGGCCCGAGAGGATCTCGTCACCGATAACCAGAATTGCGGCGGTTTTGTTGTCGGATTGCATCGTCATCTCCGTGATCGGCGGCAGGTTACGTCCCGGCCGGGGCTGGAACAAGCGCGCGCCGAGCGTTATATCACCGCCAAGGAAAGGTTAATCCATGAATGACGCCACGCTGACCCGCGAGGGTATCCGCATCCATCAACCCGCCGATTTCGAGGGCATGCGCAAGGCCGGTGCCCTGGCCGCGCTGATCCTTGACGAGATCGGGCCTCTGGTCGCGCCCGGCGCGACCACGGGCGAGATCGACGATTTCATCCGTGGCCGTGTCGAGGCTGCCGGGGCGGTTTCGGCCACCATCGGCTATCGCGGCTATCAGCATGCCAGTTGCATCAGCGTGAACCATGTCGTCTGCCATGGCATTCCCGGCCAGAAGCTGCTGCGCGATGGCGATATTCTGAACATCGATGTGACGGTGATCGTGGATGGCTGGTTCGGGGACAGTTCGCGCATGTATCTGGCGGGCAAGCCCTCGGTGAAGGCGCGCCGGCTGGTTCAGGTCACGCATGATGCGCTGATGCGCGGCATCGATGCGGTCCGCCCCGGTGCGACCTTCGGGGATATCGGCTGGGCGATTCAGGAATATGCCGAAAGCCATCGCATGTCGGTGGTGCGCGATTTCTGCGGTCACGGGCTGGGACGGGTCTTTCATGCGCCGCCCAATGTGGTTCATGTCGGCAGCCCCGGCAAAGGCCCCGTGCTGGAGGAAGGCATGTTCTTCACCATCGAGCCGATGATCAACCTTGGCCGGCCCGAAACCAAGACGCTTGCCGATGGCTGGACCGCCGTGACCCGCGACAAGTCGCTTTCGGCACAGTTCGAACATTCGATCGGCGTCACCGCCACGGGGGCCGAGATCTTCACCCTGTCGCCCGGCGGCGTTTTCTGCCCGCCGCTGGACTGAGGCGGCGCGGATGCGCGGCATTTGATTAAAATGCTGCGGGCTTCGGATTTGCGCCGAATCGGGATTTCGGGTTAGCAATTGTCCCAAGGCCAGAAGGCCGGAACCATGATCTGCGATGCGCTGTGGCTCTTTGGGGGCGCATGGGGGCAGGGTTCTGGCTGGGGGGCCGGAACCAAGCCATCCGAACCATATCCGCAAGCGCCGCAGATTATGGCCGCCCTGTGCCGGCCTGGCAGACCGCCCGCGCAGGGGCAGATGCGCGGTTGGTCCGCCGGGTGAGATAAGGGGCGGTCGGGCAGGGTGAAGGCCCGTCAGGCAGGGAAGGCGGTCGGGTCAGTGAAGGCGGGCCGGTCAGACAAGCCGGCTTTGGGCCACATGGGGCGGTTTTGATCTGCGCTGCCCCTGGCGGGGCTTGACCTGCCTGACAGGCCGGCCGAGAAGCCCTTTATGGACCTGTCTGATTTCGATTTCGACCTGCCCGAAGGGCTGATCGCCACGCGGCCCGCGCGTCCGCGCAGCGCGGCCCGTCTGCTGCTGGCCGAAGGGGGCGCCATCAGCGACCGTCAGGTCCATGACCTGCCCGAAATCCTGCGCCCCGGTGATCTGCTGGTGCTGAATGATACCAGGGTCATCCCGGCGCGGCTGACCGGGCAACGGCTGCGCCACACCCCTGAGGGTGAGGTCAGCGCGAAGATCGAGATCACGCTGCTCGAACCCGCAGCCACCGGCTGGCGGGCGCTGGCGAAGCCCCTGCGCAAGCTGAAACCGGACGAGGTGATCCGCTTCGGCCCCGCGCTTTCCGCCCGTGTGGCCGAGATGACCGGAACCGGGCTGACCCTTGATTTCGACGCCCGGGGCGATGCTTTCGATGCCGCGCTCGATCAGCTTGGCGCGATGCCGCTGCCGCCCTATATCGCGGCGCTGCGTGCGCCCGATGCGGCGGATCGCGACGATTACCAGACGGTCTGGGCGCGCCATGCGGGCGCGGTCGCGGCCCCCACCGCCAGCCTGCATTTCGATCAGCCGCTGCTTGAGGCGCTGAAACGGCGCGGCGTCGGCTTTGCCCATGTGACGCTGCATGTCGGCGCGGGGACGTTCCTGCCGGTCAAGGTCGATGATGTGACGACCCACAAGATGCATTCCGAATGGGGCGAGATCACACCGCAGGCCGCCGCCACGATCAACGCCACCAAAGCCGCCGGCGGGCGCGTGATCCCGGTGGGCACCACCGCGCTGCGGCTGATCGAATCCGCCGCCGATCCGCAAGGCCGCGTCCGGCCCTTCGCCGAGGCCACCGACATCTTCATCTATCCCGGCTACCGCTTCCGCGTCACCGATGCGCTGATGACCAATTTCCACCTGCCGAAATCCACGCTTCTGATGCTTGTCTCGGCGCTGATGGGCCATGACGCCATCCGCGCGATCTACCGCCACGCCATCGAGACCGGCTACCGCTTCTTTTCCTATGGCGATGCCTCGCTTCTGATCCCGGGGTGCCGGTCGTGAGTTCGGTCCCGTGCAACTCATGGCCGCTGCTTCCTGGCGTCATGCTGCCGCTGGAGGCCAGCAGCCTGCGGGGCAGGCTTCCGGGAGCAGGCGAGCACGGGAATATCCCGACCGATCATTTGGCCATGGCGGGTGCCCCTTCCCACGGCGATGCGTTGCTTCTGATCCCCGAGGACCGGCCATGAGCTCGGTTCCGCGCAGCCCATGGTGGCAGTTTCCGGGCGTCATGCTGCCTCTGGAGGGCGAGGGGATGCCGCGCGGCCTTCCGGGGAAAGGCTATGACGCTATCCCGACCGATCATATGGCCACGGCGGGCGTCCTCCCCCACAGCGATGCCTCGCCACGGATCCCCGAGGACCGGTCATGAGTTCGGTTCTGCGCAGTTCATGGCCGCTGCTTCTGGGCATCATGCTGCTTCTGGTGGGCAACGGGATGCAGGGCACGCTTCTGGGCATCCGCGGCGGATACGAGAATATCTCGACCGATCACATGGCCGTGGTCATGGCCGGCTATTTCGCGGGCTTCCTTCTGGGCAGCCGGCTGGCTCCGGGCATGATCCAGCGCGTGGGCCATGTCCGCGTCTTCGCGGCGCTCGGCTCGCTGATCTCGGCGGTGCTGGTGCTTTATCCGGCTGTTCCGCACTGGATCGCATGGACCCTGCTGCGCGTGCTGATCGGCTTTTGCTTCTCGGGGGTCTATATCACGGCGGAAAGCTGGCTGAATGCCTCGACCACCAATGAAAACCGGGGCAAGGCCATGTCGGCCTATCTGATCGTGCAGATGATCGGGCTGGTTTCGGCGCAGTTCCTGATCAATTTCGGCGATCCGCGCGGCTTTCTGCTGTTCGTGGTGCCCTCGGTTCTGGTCTCGCTGGCCTTCACGCCGATCCTTCTGTCCGCACAACCCGCCCCGGCCTTCGGCGCGCTGAAGCGGATGAGCTTCCGGCGTCTCTATCAGGTCTCGCCGCTTGGCTGTTTCGGGGTGTTCCTGATGGGGGGGATATTCTCGGCCATGCTGGGGATGACCTCGGTCTGGGGCACCATCCTGAAGATGAGCGTGCGCGACATCTCGGCCATCGTCGCGGCCATCTATCTGGGCGGGCTGGTGGCGCAATTCCCCATCGGCTGGCTGTCGGACCGCATGGACCGGCGCCGGCTGATCCTTTATCTGCTGCTGTTCGGCACCGCCGCGATTGCCGCGCAACTGCTGCTGAGTCCGGGCATCTGGGGCATGCTGCTGGTTGCGGCGATCTCGGGCGGGGTCGCCAACCCGGTCTATGCGCTGCTGCTGGCGCATACCAATGACTATCTTGATGCCGATGACATGGCCGCCGCATCGGCCGGGCTTTTGTTTCTCAACGGGCTTGGCGCGATCGGCGGCCCGCTGATCGTGGGCCGGCTGATGAGCACGATCGGGCCGGACGGGTTCTGGGCCTTCATCGGGACGCTGATGGCGATCCTGGCCGCCTATACCGCCTGGCGCATGACCCGGCGCGAGGGGCTGGCCCCCGCCGAGACCGGCGGCCTTGCCGCCATCGCCCCGGCTGCCTCGGCGGTGGCGGTGGAGCTGGCGCTTGAAGCCGCGCAGGACGAGGGGGGGCACACCCAGGGCCCCGCGCCTGATGATCTGGCCCCCGCCGATTACGCGGCCCCGCCTGCCCCTGAACGCCCCGGTGAAAGCTGACCTGCGATACCTGCTTGCGCCCGCGCGCCTGCGCTGCAACCATGGCGGATATGACAGGGGGGCGCAGCAATGACACCACAGAAGATTATCTCGTTCTGGCTGGACGAGGTGGGTGAAAAGGGCTGGTATGAACCGCCCCCCGGACTTGACGACCTGTGCCGCGAGCGCTTCCGCCCCGCGTGGGAACAGATCGACAGGCTTGCCGCCGAATGGCCCGATACGCCCGATGGCGCGCTTGCGCTGCTGATCCTTGCCGATCAGCTTCCGCGCAACATGTTTCGCGACGACCCCCGCGCCTTCGCCACCGACAAGCTGGCCCGCAAGCTGGCCGATGCCGCCATTGCGGCCGGCCATGATCTGGCCACGCCCGAACCCGCGCGGCAGTTCTTCTACATGCCCTTCGAACATTCCGAAGACATGGGCGATCAGAACCGCGCCGTCGCGCTTTTCAAGGAGCGCATGCCCGGCGAGAGCCTGCGCCACGCACGGCTCCACCGCGATGTGATCCGCCATTTCGGCCGCTTCCCGTGGCGCAACGACATCCTTGGCCGCGAAACCACCCCGCAGGAACGCGCATTGCTGCAAGCCGGTGGCTACGGCGCGCTTGTATCGGGCCGGGTCTCGCTTGCTGACCTTGGGTAAATAATTTAACGCTGAACTATCTTAGTCCGAGGAGACCCACATGGCGCAGAATTTCGACGTGATTGTGATCGGTGCCGGCCCCGGCGGCTATGTCGCGGCCATCCGGGCGGCACAGCTTGGCCTCAAGGTGGCCTGTGTGGAACGCGAACATCTTGGTGGCATCTGCCTGAACTGGGGCTGTATCCCGACCAAGGCGCTGCTGCGCTCGGCCGAGGTCTTTCACCTGATGCACCGGGCCAAGGAATTCGGCCTGTCGGTGGAAAAGGCGGGCTATGATCTGGACAAGGTGGTCGAACGCTCGCGCGGCGTGGCCAGGCAGCTTTCGGGCGGCGTGGGCCATCTGCTCAAGAAAAACAAGGTCACTGTCATCATGGGCGCGGCCACGATCCCCGCGCCGGGCAAGGTCACTGTCAAGACCGACAAGGGGGCCGAGGAACTGACCGCGAAATCCGTCATCATCGCCA
>JAUNTV010000173.1:0-270 GCA_030538515.1 Paracoccus sp. (in: a-proteobacteria) | reverse complement strand
ACCGGCGCGCGCGCCCGCGAACTGCCGGGGCTGGAAGCCGATGGCAAGCGCGTCTGGAGCTATAAGCACGCGCTGAAACCGCCGCATATGCCGGGCAAGCTGCTGGTCATCGGCTCGGGCGCGATCGGCATCGAATTCGCCAGCTTCTTCAACACGCTCGGCGCCGATACCACCGTGGTCGAGGTGATGGACCGCGTGCTGCCGGTCGAGGATGCGGAAATCAGCGCGCTGGCGAAGAAGCAATTCGTCAAGCAGGGCATGAAGATCATG
>JAUNTV010000172.1 GCA_030538515.1 Paracoccus sp. (in: a-proteobacteria) | reverse complement strand
CCCAGACAATGCGGGCAATAGATGCGACCCGCCGTCAGCGCCTGACGTGCGACGGCCAGGCAGCCGGTGATCCCGCCCCATTTCGCCACATCGGGCTGAAGATAGCCCAACACCTTCTGCGCATTGGCGAAATTCGCCAGCCCGGTGATGTTTTCGCCCCCCGCCAGCGGCACCCCTGCTGTTGCAAGGCGATGCCAGTCAGGGGGCGGAGCATCGGCACGGATAGGCTCCTCGATCCAGTCAGGACGTGCATCGGCCAGAAAAGCCAGCGCCTGATCGACATCCCATGCCTGATTGGCATCGGCGAACAGCCGTTCACCCGGGGCCAGTGTCGCACGGATCGCGGCCAGCTTGGACGGCTCGGCGGGTGTGTCAAAGCCGACCTTGACCTTGAAGGCCGTAAAGCCAAGGGCGCGGGCGCGCGGAATGTCCCGCGCCGCTGCATCGATATGAATACCGCTGGCATAAGCGGGGATGTGATCTGCCGCAGTCGGCACCAGCATTCGCGACAAGGGCAGGCCCGCCCGTCGCGCGACCAGATCCCAGGCCGCGATATCCAGCGCGGCAATCACCTGCGCGAACGGTCCCGGCTCTCCGCATTGCAGGGCGCGAATGTGGGTCAGGCGGGTCAGTGCGTCAAACATCGTGGCGGGATCGGCCCATGCACGCCCGAGAACCAGATCGGCCACATCGTCCACCGCCAGATTGGCGCGATGCTCTGCGCCCGCGGCAGGCCAGTTGGCGAAGGCCTCGCCCCAGCCGAAGCAGCCGTCCCCGTCCTCGACCCGGATAAAGACGGCAGGACGGTTCTGCATGATCCCGAACGAGGTCGCCACCGGTTGCCGGATCGGCACGCGAAAGGCCCGCACCGTGATCCGCATGATGGTAAAGGCATGATCACGCATAGGCACAGCTGAACCCGCCTTCACGGTCGATCGCGTCGAAATCAAAGCTTGGCCGGAACGGGATCGCCTCGGCTCGGGTCTGCGCGCCCAGATCGCGCAGAATATCCAGGCCCTGGTGACGCAAGGCATCCAGAACGGCGGATTCGTCGGGGAAATGCGACTGGATCGCATCCAGCCAGATCGTGCGCCCGGCAAGGAAGCCCTGCGCGCCCGCGGCATAGGAATAGCTGAGCACACGCTTGAACTGCCCGGTGGCGGCACCGCCGGACAGCAGGACCCATGGGATGCCGGCATCCGCACAGATGCGGCCCATTTCTTCGAATGAAGCGGCGGCGGCGCGGGCGGCGGCGCTGTCGTCTGGCGCGGGCAGCGATGCGGCCGGCAGCGGCGTTTCCAGCTTATAAAGATCAACGCCATATTCCGGCCTGGCGAATTCACGCACGCTTTCCAGCACCAGATCCGCGCGCTTGTCGGCGCTTTCGACATAATCGGTCGTATGTTGCGCGCTGTCGGGAAAAGGATAAACCAGCAGCTCCAGCACATAAGCAATATCGTGGCGGCGGCATTCGGCACCGATTGTTCGGACATAATCGCGCTGATGGGCCAGAACCGCGGGCGAGGCGTCCGGGCGATACCAGGCCAGCACCTTGACCGCATCCCCGCCCATGCGGCGGATTTTTTCCACGCTCCAGTTGTCGATGGACCGCGACAGGCGGCCCCCGGGCGTGTCGATGAAGCGGTGCTCTTCCAGCGTGACAATCAGCCCCTTGCGTGCCGGCAGCACATCCAGCGCGGCGGGAATGGCAAAGTTCGGGTCAAGCAGCATAGAGGAAGCTTCACCCGACAGCGCCTGCACCAGCATCCGCTTGGCTGCCAGCATGTCGGCGAAACCCACCTGATCGGGCGCAATTCCGCGCGCCCTTGCGATGGCCTGCGCCATTGGCGGGCGCTGATCCAGCGCGACCATGGTGAAGTGCCCGTCCGCGTCCGCCAGCCGCGCCAGTCCGCGTTGTTTGCCAATGCTCGTCATGTGGTGGACCTCCATAGTGCCACGGTCTCGTTGAAATTCGGGATGCCGGCGCGACCGCCGGGCCGGGTGCATTTCAGAGCCGCCGCCGCCGAGGCAAACCCCGCCGCCTGCGCGGTATCCGCCCCCGCGGCGATGGCCACAGCCCATGCGCCATGAAAGACATCGCCCGCCCCGGTCGTATCTACGGCCTCGACACCGAAGGCAGGCTGGTGATGGCGGGTGCCCTTTTCCAGCCACTCGACCCCTTCTGCGCCGCGCGTGACGGCGACAACCTTGCAGCCATATCCGGCAACGGCATCCAGGGGCGCCGCGCCGACAAATCCGCGCAGAGCCTGTTCAGAGAAAATCGCGTGATCGGTCAGGGGCAGCAGATCGCGAAAGACCTGCTTTTCGGCCACATCGGCATCCAGAACGGTCGGAATGCCACGGGCGCGGGCAGCGCTGAACAGGTGGCGAACCCCGCCCGGCCAGCGCGGATCGGCCAGAACCGCATCGGCATCACCTGTATCGCGCGGCAACCAGCCAGAATCGTCGGGCAGATCGCCGCCCCTGAAATTGACGATCAGCCGCTCACCCGACCCGTCGACCAGCACGCTTGAAACCGACGAGCGCGCGCCCTCAAACAGCCGGAACTGTTCCACGTTCACGCCCTCAAGCGCCATTTCGCGTCGCATCGCGTGGCCGGCCTCATCCTGCCCGGCGCGCCCCCAGAACCGCGCCCGACCGCCCAGCCTGGCCACCGCAACGGCAGCAGTGGCTGCCATTCCGCCGCCCGCCGTGTCAAAGCCGGCAGCGCGATGCTTGCCGATGCCGCCGGGCAGTTCCGGCATGGTCCAGATGTAATCCTGCGCGGTCAGGCCAAGGCAGATGACCGCAGGGCTGCGCGCCCATCCATCGGGCAGCATCACAGACCGGCCACACACAGATATTTCATCTCGACATATTCCTCGATCCCGTGGCGCGATCCTTCGCGGCCAAGGCCGGATTGCTTCACCCCGCCAAAAGGCGCAGCCTCATTCGCAAGCATGCCGGTATTGATGCCCACCATGCCGCTTTCCAACCGCTCTGCCACGCGGAAGACGCGGGCCAGATCGCGGCTGTAGAAATAGGCGGCAAGCCCGAATTCCGTGGCATTGGCCAGACGGATCGCCTGCTCTTCCGTCGCAAAAGAGATGATGGGAGCAAGCGGAGCAAAGGTTTCCTCGCGCGAGACCTGTGCATCGGGGCTGACACCCGTGATCACAGTGGGCTGGAACCACGTCCCGCCAAGCGCGTGACGCTTTCCGCCAGTGACCAGCCTGGCACCACGGTCAAGGGCGTCCTTCAGATGTGTCTCGACCTTTTCGACGGCGGCCATGTCGATCAGCGGGCCTTGTTCAACCCCGTCCTGCGTGCCGGGGCCGACCTTCAGCCGCTCGGCAGAGCGCGCCAGCCTGCGGGAAAACTCCTCGGCGATGCTTTCGTGAACATAGATGCGGTTCGCACAAACGCATGTCTGGCCCGAGTTTCGGAACTTTGCGATCATCGCGCCAGCGACAGCGGCGTCCAGATCGGCGTCCTCGAAGACAATGAAGGGTGCGTTGCCGCCCAGCTCAAGAGACAAGCGCTTGATGTCATCGGCGCTTTCGCGGATCAGCCAGCGCCCCACCTCGGTCGAGCCGGTAAAGCTGATCTTGGCCACCACAGGGTTCTTGCAGAAGATCGTGCCGATCATGCTGGCCTTGCCTGTCACGACCTGAAACACGCCCGCCGGAATTCCCGCGCGTTCGGCAAGGACCGCGAGCGACAGCGCGGAAAGCGGGGTCTGCGAGGCGGGTTTGACGATGATCGGGCAACCGGCGGCCAGCGCCGGACCAGCCTTGCGGGTGATCATCCCATTGGGGAAGTTCCACGGCGTGATCGCGGCACAGACGCCGATCGGCTGTTTCAGCACGATGATGCGGCGGTCGGATGCGGGGGCGGGGATGACCTCGCCGTAGATGCGCTTGGCCTCTTCGCCGAACCATTCCAGATAGGCAGCGTTCGAGACGATTTCCCCCCTGGCTTCGGCCAGTGGCTTGCCCTGTTCGGCCGTCAGGATTTGCGCCAGATCGTCGGCATTCTCAATGATCAGGTCGAACCATCGACGCAGCAGTCCGGCACGTTCCCTGGCAGGGCGCGCGGCCCAGTCCTCGCGCACGGCCTCGGCCGCGTCGATGGCGCGGGTGATCTGGGCCGCATCCAACAAGGGGATGCGGGCGATGATACTGCCGTCGGCGGGATTGGTGACGCTGATCGCATCGGCACCGGCCTTGATCCATTCACCCGCGACAAAGGCTGCATCGGTGAACAGGGATTGATCCGCCAGCTTCAGCATCAGCTTTTCCTTTCAGTGGTGCGTATCCGCATTTCGGTTCCCGGATCAAAGACCAGAGGCTTGCCGGGCATGACGCCCAGATGCAGCATTTGCCCCGCCTGCGGGCGCGTATCGGGCGGCACGCGGGCGATGACCTGCTGACCGGCCAGCCGGGCATGAACCAGCGTGTCTGAGCCAAGCGGTTCGACCAGAAGAACCTTTGCCAAGGCGCCCTGCCCATCGGGGACGGGCTGGAAATGTTCGGGCCTGATGCCGATCATGACATCGCCCGTCATGCCTGAGGGCAGTCCGGGCAGGCTGCTTCCATCGGCCAGAAGCAGCGCGCCGCCATCGCCCCGCGCAGGCAGGAAATTCATGGAGGGTGAGCCGATAAACCCGGCCACGAACATGTTTTCAGGGTCTTCATAGATCTGTTCGGGGCTGCCAACCTGCTGGATCATGCCTGATTTCATGACCACGATGCGGTCGGCCATGGTCATCGCCTCGACCTGATCGTGGGTCACGAAAACCATCGTCGTGCGCAGCGAGCCCGACAGCGCCTTGATTTCGGCCCGGACCTGACCGCGCAATTTTGCGTCAAGATTTGACAGGGGTTCATCGA
This sequence comes from Paracoccus sp. (in: a-proteobacteria), assembly GCA_030538515.1. GTDB lineage: Bacteria > Pseudomonadota > Alphaproteobacteria > Rhodobacterales > Rhodobacteraceae > Paracoccus. Next base: position 1,236 of record JAUNTV010000172.1, on the reverse strand, counting down.
ACAGAAAGACCTGCGGATCACGCACAATGGCGCGCCCCATGGCAACCCGCTGGCGCTGGCCACCCGACAGCGCCTTCGGGCGGCGGTCGAGATAGGGGGTGATGTCCAGAAGGCGGGCGGCCTCTTCGACCTTGGGTGCGATCTCTGCCTTGGACATGCCGCGCATTTCCAGCGCAAAGGCCATGTTCTGGCGCACGGTCATATGCGGATAAAGCGCGTAATCCTGAAACACCATGGCAATGTCACGCCGCGCTGCCTGCACGTCATTGACACGAACGTCTCCGATCAGCAGATCACCCCCGTCGATGCTTTCCAGCCCGGCAAGCACGCGCAGAAGTGTCGATTTCCCGCATCCCGACGGACCGACAAGAACGATGAATTCCTCATCCTCGATGGTCAGGCTGAGATCGGGAATAATGGTGACAGAGCCGTATTTCTTGACCAGATTGCGAATGGTGATGGATGCCATCAGCTTGTCTCCGCGAATGACAGAACGGGTTTGATGGATCGGCCCTGCGCAAAATCGGCAAATCTGGCGGGCAAGGCATGAAGCGGAAAGATATCATCGACCAGCCGCGCATAGCGGTCGCGGTTGGCACGCAGAAGCGTGACATTGGCGTCGAAATCACCCTTGGGAAAATAGAATGTCCGCAACAGGGAAAAGTCCTTGCGGCGAAACACCTTGTCCTCGGCGATGGTCCAGGGCGCGGCGTTTTCCCCGACCAGAACGATCACGCCCTTGGGCAGTATCTGCGTAATTGCGTGACTGCGCGCCGCATGGGCACCCGAACATTCGACGATCAGGTCATAACGGTTTTCGCGGCCGCCCACTGGCACAATCCGCGCACCGAATTCGGCGGCCATGGCGGCACGCGCGGGATTGGGCTCTGCCACGTCGATGCGTTCATGGCCCGTGGCCAGCGCGGCCAGCACGACGCCAAGGCCCACCGGTCCCGCGCCCGTGACCAGCACACGCGGCCCATCGGTCGCCAGATGCCGCGCGGCCTCGCGCAGCGCATGGGCAGAGGTGCCGATCGTGTCCAGCAGCAGCGGCGCCAGATCAGGGGGAATGTCGTCAGGCACCGGCAGCAGGCAGTTGTCCGGCACCGCGACATATTCCGCATACCCCCCGTCCCGGTTCCAGCCGATCAGCGACGATACCGTCAGGCAGCTTTGCGTATTCCCTGCAAGACATGCCTGACAGGCACCGCAATGCATGGGAATATAGACCGCGCA
>JAUNTV010000171.1 GCA_030538515.1 Paracoccus sp. (in: a-proteobacteria) | reverse complement strand
CTGACCACGCCCATCGGCGATGATGCGGAAGACCGGTTCCTGATCTATGTCAGCTTCGGTGTCGCCTCGGCGGAGTTGAGAATGTCAATCTACGACCTGCTGCATGCGCGCCGCGCGGATGAGGGCATCGACCCGACATATGAGACCCTCCCCGCGCAAATCTGGCTGGACGACCCCGACTGGCGCCCGCCCGGCTGGACTGGCGGGTTCTGAGTTACCGCCCCCGCTCAGCGCCCGCGCAGGTGAGTGGTTGCAGCCCCCGTCCCGCGCGCGTAACAATCGCCCCGAAATCCCATCAAGGAAGCCCGTATATGGTCCGCGCCCTGAAATCCGCCCGCAAGGGGCCAGCCAAGGCATCCCGCGCGGTGATCTTTCTGCATGGCTATGGTGCCGATGGTGCCGATCTTCTGGGGTTGGCCGACGTGCTGGCCCCGCACCTGCCCGGAACCGCATTCCATGCGCCGGATGCACCGGAACGCTGCGCAAATAATCCCATTGGATATCAATGGTTTCCGATTCCCTGGCTGGATGGCTCCAGCGAAGAGACCGCCCGCGCCTCGATGCACCGCTCCATCGACGATCTTGACGCCTTTCTCGACAGGCTGCTGGCGGATGAGGGGCTGACGCCCGAACAGATCGCGGTCATCGGCTTCTCGCAGGGCACGATGATGGCGCTGCATGTGCTGCCGCGCCGGACCGGTCAACTGGCCTGTATCATCGGCTTTTCGGGCAGGCTTGTGGAAGCGGAACGCCTTGCGGCAGAGGCGAAATCAAAGCCCCCGGTGCTGCTTTTGCACGGCGATCAGGACCCGATGGTGCCCTTCGCCGATATGGGCCGGGCTGCGGATACCCTTGTCGACGCGGGATTCGAGGTCTTTACCCATGTGATGAAGGGCACCGGTCATGGTATCTCGCCCGACGGGCTTGGCGCGGCCCTTCAGTTTCTGAAAACCCATCTGAAGCCCTGACACCCGCGCCAGACGGCCCTTCGTCGTATGAGGGTCAGTCTATCGGGATGTCAGCCTACGCCCGGATCGAAAGCACCCGCGCGCCCCGCTGGCATCTTCCCCACCCCTTCTGTCCGAGGCGCGACAGCCCCTTCAATGGCATCGTGGAGCCCGGCGAACTTGCACCGCCCCGATACATCAGCGCGGCCAGACGGGCGTGGCGCAGCAAGGATACGAGGGCGCATTCGGGTCCGCCGCCAGATTGTGAAAACTGTTCCACAGCAACGCTTGCCGCTATCACCGCGGGGTATGTGCCCGTCATTCCCAAGGACGCCTCGGGCACCTGCAAGGGCTATGGCGGGCTGGCAGAGGCGGCTTGTCGCGCCATCACACTTTGACAAATATTACCCCCGTAAGCGCGCCATCATCAGAGAAAACGGTTTTCATATCAGTGGGATAGCAAACTTCCGGAGCCATGCGAAGCGCCACCACCAGACGTTCGACAGGCCGCGAAAAACCAGCTTCCCGGCCTTCCCGAAGAAGACCGAATTGCGCTTCAACGCTTCGCAAACGCCTGCCGAGATCATGCGGAATAAAACCCCTCAAACGCTCAGCTAAAGGGGGGACCATGGCAAAGAAAAACCGCCCCCGGCCAAAGCGACAGACGGTTATGGCTTCATCGCCGATCCGTGCCCGTTGGCCAGACCCAGCCCATTGGCGCGGCGGATCAGCGCCTCACCATTGCCGGAGGTGCTGGTGATCGCGCCGTCAAGTGCGGGCGCGGGGGCGCGGGTATCGCTGCCAAGCGTCTTCATCGCGGCAGAAAGCTCTGCCTGCATCTGCTTGAGCACGCCCGCGACATCGCTGCGTGCGCTGCTGATCGCCACATTCAGGGCGGCGGCGGCGGCACGCAGTTCCGCGATCCTGGCCTCGGCCCGGGTCCGGGATTCGGTTTCGGCATCCGCCGCAGTGACATCGGGCCTGGCCTTATGGGCTGCACGCAGCCCCGCCGCCGCGCCTGACAGCCGTGTATCGAGTTCCGTCAGCCCGGCGATCTGGCCGGTCATCCGCCGCCTGAGTTTTACCGCCGCATAAGCGCTTTCATAGGCAGAAAGGCCGCGCGCCGCATCGCTGGCCGCAACGAAACGCGCGACCTGTTCCGCCGGAGCGATGCTTGCATCGGGCATATGGGTGGGCCGCGGCGGCCCGGTGGGCGCCGGGCCGGTCGCGCTTTGCGTCAGCGGGTCTAGCCGTATCATCGCAACCTCCTGTCCTTTGCCTCAGGCTAGCCCTGTCCGAGCCGCCCTTTCCAGTATGTTTTACTTAAAATTCAATCTATTTCGCCGCTCTCAGCGGCCTGAAAAACGTCATCTGCATGTTACGCAGCACGGTTAGAAGAAACCACATTCTGGGGCTTGCCTGCCAATCCCCCCGATATATAGTCAGATCGAAGCGATCCGGTCGTCTCAGGGGCCGGGCAGACAGGGTAGCGGATGCTTGACGACCACCCTCACGCAGAATTCAGGACGCAGTTCGTGCGCGAACCGGCGGCGCTGAAACAGTTTCCCGCATTGGTGCTGAACGCCGATTACCGACCGCTGAGCTACTACCCGCTCAGCCTCTGGCCCTGGCAAGAGGCGATCAAGGCGGTGTTTCTGGAACGTGTCAGCATCATCGCCGAATATGACGAATGCGTCCGCAGCCAGAGACAGGCCTTCAAGATCCCCTCGGTCGTGGTGCTGAAGGATTTCGTCAAACCCCAGAAGCGCGTGGCCTTCACGCGCTTCAATCTTTTTCTGCGCGACGCTTTCGAATGCCAGTATTGCGGCTCGAAAGGGGATCTGACCTTCGATCATGTGGTGCCGCGATCGCGCGGGGGGATCACCAGTTGGGAAAACGTGGTCGCTGCCTGTTCGCCCTGCAATCTGCGCAAGGCCAATCGCAGCCTGCGCCATTCGGGGCTGGTGCTGCGCCGGCCTGCGCGGCGCCCCTCGGCACAGGAAATGCACGCCATCGGGCGGCGCTTCCCACCCAACCATCTGCACGAAACCTGGATGGATTTCCTGTATTGGGACGCCGAACTGGACAGCTAGGTGGCTAATGCTGCCGGTGATCGCCCCGGCCAAGGCGCATCAGCGCCGCCGCGATCAGTGCCGCCAGCGCCAGCGCGACAAGGGGAATGCCCTGCGCGATGCTGACCCATAGCGTGGCGGCAGCGGCCAGAATCACGGCGATCATCAGTAAAAGGAAATGCGGCAAAGGCATGTGAATTCTCCCTTCGGGCATAATATGGGCGGGACGCGGCGGAATGGGAAGCCCCCTCATCGCGGGGGTTTTCGGAAACTGGACAACGTTCCCTTAATGTTCCATAATCGTTTCATGCTGCCGCCCCGGAACCCCGATGAAATCCTGAAAGCCCGAGGCGCCGACAGCCGCCCGGCGAATCGCTATGACCGGCTCAGCACCGAACGAGAGCATGACGGCTGGGACATCCCCGAGGAAACGCGGCTTCTGCGCACCGAAGTGACCGAGGAACGCCCCCGCAGCATCATCACCCGCAACCACTCGCCCGATGTGCCCTTCGACCGCTCGATCAACCCGTATCGGGGCTGCGAACATGGCTGCATCTATTGCTTCGCCCGGCCAAGCCACGCCTATTGGGGGCTGTCTCCGGGGCTGGATTTCGAAACGAAGCTGACCGCCAAACCCGATGCGGCCGCGCTTCTGGCGGCGGAAATCGCCCGGCCCGGCTATCGCGTGGCCCCCATCGCCTTCGGCACCAATACCGACCCCTATCAGCCGGTCGAGGCGCGGCGCGCGATCATGCCCGGTCTCTGGCGGGTGCTTCTGGACTGGCGCCACCCCGCCAGCCTTGTCACGCGCGGCCAGACCGTGCTGCGCGATCTGGCGCTTCTGGCCGAGATGGCGGCGCAGCGGCTGATCCATATCGGCATCTCGATCACCACGCTTGACAGCGATCTCGCCCGCCGGATGGAACCGCGCGCCCCTGCCCCGGCCACGCGGCTGCGCATGATCCGCGAACTGGCCGGTGCCGGCATCCCCGTGCGCGTCATGGTCGCCCCGGTGATCCCCGTCCTCACCGAGCCCGAGATCGAACGCATCCTGCGTGCTGCGCGCGAGGCCGGGGCGCAAAACGCCAGCATGATCCCGATCCGCCTGCCGCATGAGGTCGCACCGCTCTTTCGTGACTGGCTTGACCGGCATGAACCGGGCCGGGCCGCCCATATCATGAACCGCATCCGCGAAATGCGCGGCGGGCGCGACAATGACCCGCGCTTCGGCCACCGCATGCGCGGTCATGGCGTGGCGGCGGAACTGATGCTGAAGCGCTTCCGGCTGGCGCGGAAACGGCTTGGCTACAGCGAGGTCACGCCACCACTCGACTGCGCGGCATTCGGCCCGCCCCCGCAACCGGGCGATCAATTGACGCTGTTCTAGGCTTCCTGCTTGCCCGGATCATGGGGATCGGGGTGACGCTGATCCCCGAAATGGCCGTCGCCAATGTCGCGCTGGCGCGGCTGGCCCCGCGCCCCGCCCCTCGCGCACCATCGGCATGGTCTGGCGGCGCGCCAATCCGCTGGCCGAACGGTTTCGCCAGATCGCCCGGATATTGACCGAAATCGGCGCGGCACCACCATAAGCGCGCCTGCATCGGCTTCTTCTGTCCATAAATATCCAGATCCCGGACGCGCCGCCGCCATGGCGCTGGCGGAACGGGCCAGGCCCCCTCAACCATGCCCGCCCAGGGGGCCGGGACGGCGCTCCTCGGACAGCATGACGTTTGCCTCGACCTGTCCCAGCCCCGGCAGGGTCATGATGCGGCGGCGCAGGATGCGTTCGAAATCGGCGATATCACGGGCCAGAATGCGCAGCCGGTAATCGAACTGGCCCAGAACATGCTGGACAAGCTGCACCTCGGGGATGGCGGTGGCGGCGCGTTCGAATTCCTCAAGGCTGATGCGGCCCTTGCTGGCCAGACGGATGCCCAGAAACACCGTCACCCCGAAGCCAAGCGCGGCGGTATCCAGAACCACGCGCTGCCCGGTGATCACGCCGGTCTCCTGAAGGCGTCTGATGCGCCGCCAGATCGCGGGCTGCGTCATGCCAAGCGCGCGGCCCACGCCCGCAGCCCCAAGGGTCGCATCGCGCGTCAGCAGGCGCAGGATCGCCAGATCGGTGGCATCGGGTGCGAAAACCCCGCTCACAGCGGCAATTCCGCGCTGTCCCTGACGGTCGAGATCAGCATCAGCGCATCGCTGGTTTCGACATTGGGAAGGGTCAGGATATGGTCGCGGTAAAGCTGCTGCCAATGCGCCATATCCCGCGCGATCACCGAAAGACGGAAATCGACACTGCCAAGGAATGTCTGGATTTCAATCACTTCCGGCACTTCCCGCGCGGCGGCGGTGAATTCGTCGAAGGCGCGGGGGTTGGTCTTGTCCAGCGTGAAGCGCAGGCTGACCTCGACCTCATAGCCAAGGCGGCGCCAGTTGATACGCGCCTCTTGCCCAAGGATCACACCGCTGGCGCGCATCTTCTCGATCCGCCGCCAGAGCGTGGCCGGCGTGACCCCCGCGCGCGCCGCCAGTTCGTTTGAGGCAAGATCCGGCGCGGCCAGAAGCTGGCGCAGGATTCGGCGGTCTGTGGCATCAGGCATGATTTTATCCTGCTATTCCATATTTTGGCATGATCATATCATATCATCGGTTATATCTGCGAAAAATGAACGGATCACCAGAAAAATCCATCCTATCACATCATGGCAAACATGAAGAAGAAGGAGCGCACCATGCGCGTTTACTACGACCGCGATGCCGATGTGAATCTCATCAAGGACAAGAAGATCGCCATTCTCGGCTATGGCAGCCAGGGCCATGCCCATGCGCTGAACCTGCGCGATTCTGGCGCCAAGAACGTGGTCGTCGCCCTGCGCGAAGGCAGCCCGTCGAAAGCCAAGGCCGAGGCCGAGGGCCTGCAAGTCATGGAAATCGCCGAGGCCGCCAAATGGGCCGATCTGATCATGTTCACCATGCCCGACGAATTGCAGGCCGAGACCTACAAGAAATACGTCCATGACAACCTGCGCGACGGCGCGGCCATCGCCTTTGCGCACGGGCTGAACGTGCATTTCGGCCTGATCGAGCCGAAGCCCGGCGTCGATGTCATCATG
>JAUNTV010000170.1 GCA_030538515.1 Paracoccus sp. (in: a-proteobacteria) | reverse complement strand
TGCACATCCAGGCTGCCGCTGTTATCGGCCTGGTTGTCGACGCTCAGGACCATTGCGCCGTCGACGACCATGCTTCCGCTGTTCTCAAGGTTGCTGACGCGCAGATCCCCGGTCAGTTCCAGCCCCTGTTCGGGCGGCAGGGCCGTGCTGTTCATCAAAAGCCCGTTGATCCGCCCCTCAAGCAGGGCCCTGCCGGCATTGGTCAGATTGCCGTTGATCGTGCCGCTGCTGACCACCGTGGCAGTCGCCGCATTGCTGACATTGCCCGAGATCGTGCCGGTATTGGTCAGCAGGCCGGTGCCGGCATTCGTGACCTCGGCGGCGATCCGGCCTTCGTTGGTGACTGTGCCGGTATTGGTCAGCGCATTGGCGATCAGCGAGCCATCTGATTGAATTCCCAGCACCGCCGCGCTGCCCTGATTGACGAACTGGTCGACGCTGTGAACGCTTGTCGACAGAATGGGTCTGTTGACGATATCGAAGCGGTTCTGGTTGGTGATGGAATAGCCGCTGCCGCCAAGATTGGTGCGCACCGTGACGCGGCCTGCGCCCTCGATCAGCAGCCCGCCATCGATGGTGCCCTGATCCAGCGTCGTGGCGAAGACGTAGAGACGCGAATCCTGCACGACCTCGGTGCCGCGAAGCGTCACATGCCAGGGGACATCGATATCGCTTCCCGATCCCAGAAGGATCTCATTGGCGGTGATCGTCAGGTTTTGACCGATGAGGAGTCCGGCACGCAGCACACCGTAATTCGAAAACCTGCCGTCGATATTGATTGCCCCGCCATCGTCGCTGGCATCGATCTGGCCGTAATTGTCAAGGTTCCCGCCGATCTGCGCCGGGTTGCTGGCCGTGGCATTGTCGAAATTCACCAGGCCGCGGTTGACCACATCGCCGCCAATCTGCGCGCCACCGCTCAAGGTCAGCAGGTTGTCATTCTCGACATCACCGCCGAGCGTGCTGCCCGCCCCAAGCGCCGTCTCGCCAGCGTTGAGGATATCCCCGCTCATGGTGCCGAGGTTTTCGAAACGCGCCCCCGCGCCGACGTTCAGCGTGGTCATCGCGGTCAGGGCCGACTGGTTGCGAAGCGTCAGCGCGCCTTCCAGATTGACCTCGCCGCTAAGCTGCATATCGTTTCGCAGAACCGCGATGGCGCGGGCATTGTTCGTATCCTCGGCGCGCAGCACAAGCGGGCCGGTGGCATTGGTCAGCCCGTTGCTTCCGAAAAGCCCGCCGCCCTGATTGCCCTGAAACGTGAATGTCCGCGCCGCCCCGTTCTGCACGCGGAAGGTCAGCCCGCCAATGTTATGCTGGCCGCCAACCGTCAGCGTGATATTGCCATTGGCATTCAGAATCCCCTCTTGCCCGGCGCCAAGCGCCACGAAGGCCGTAGCGTCGGTGTCATACCAGATCTCATCGCCGAGCGACCAGGTTCCGGAAACCGCGCGGGGCGGGACCGACGGAACCTGTTCCTGCGCGTTATCCAGCAGGATTTCAGCGCGCACGGGCGTGATCGCGGCCAGAAGCGGCAGCAGGCTGAGCAGCGCCGTGGTGCGCAAAAGCCGGGCAGAGCAGCGGGACAGACGGAAGCCGGGGGTGAGGGGCAGGCTCGGGCGCATGGAATCTCGTCTTCTGAACAGTGATCAATCAGGGGCAGGCTGCCTGACCCCTAGCGCATTTGCCATGTAAATCTCAAGTTTCTGTAAAAGACTCGTGTCAAAAAAAGCGTGAAAAAGCTTACAGAGCGTTGCGGATTTGATCCAATGCGGTGATTGCGGCCTGAACCTGGGGGGGGATGGGCAGCTCAACCATGGCAGGAAGCCCGGAATCGCCGCGCATTCCGCCCATCTTGCGATCCGCCCAATTGCGCAGATCGGCGATGGTATAGCCGCGCAGGAAGGGGTTGGCCGAGACGACGGCATTGCCCATCACCGCCAGAACCGGGGCCGAGGGGTCCGCGCGCAGCGCCTGATCGGCCCCGGCAGGGCCAAGGAAATGCGCCAGATAAAGCCGCCCCGGCGAGATGTCATGCCCGCGCGCGCGCAGATAGGCTTCGTTTTCCTGGGCAAGCCTGCGCACCATCTCGCGCGACAGCGCCGGATCGAAGCGCAGTTCCAGCAATTCGGCGCGCGACATGCTGGCCACCAGATCGGGCCGGTAGCTGCGCATCATCCGAAGCCATGTGCTTTCGATGAACTGCCCCAGCCCCGAGGCCGTCGACAGCGGGTTTCTCGCCCGCGCATTGCCACCGCTTTCGACGCGGATGATCTGGCCGATCAGCGCCTCGACCGCGTTCGAGCCGGCGACCTCGACCGTGCCGCCGATCTGGCGGGCGGGATCGACGGGCTGGCCGGCCTCGATCAGTTGAAAGATCAGGCCGGGCTGGTCGTAACCCGGCGGCTTGCCCACGCTGCCAAGGGGCGCGCCCGCCGCGATCCGCCCGCCCTCTGCCAGATCCGGTGCGATCTCGCCCAGGCCGCGATAACGGGTGATCGCGCCGCCTTCATGGGTGATCTCGACCGAAAGACCCCAGGGCGCCTGCGGGCCGAAAGCGGTGACGGTGCCGGCGGCGGCGGCATGGACCGGGCTTCCCTGCGGGGCCGACCAGACCACATGCCCGCGCAGAAGATCGCCGCCCCCGGGCGTGTCGCCATCGCCGCCCTCGCCCATGGGCACGAAACGCTGCGCCATCACCCCGGCCACCGGTGGCGTCAGCGCCAGCCCGCCCGCGACACTGGCCTTGCGGCGCTGGAAACAGCCCGGCTCGCTGCTGCCGTCATCGGCCACGATATAGCAGGGCTTGTCGCCCGACGGGCCGTTCACCCCGATGAACAGCAAGGGCCCCGGCCGGTCGGGCGCGGCCTGCGCGCGGATGATGGTCAGCCTGTCGGCGGCATCGGCAAACCCGTCAAGATCATGGATCTTGGCCATCATCGCCAGCGCGGTCCCCGCCTCGTCCGGGGTCAGGTCGGAACGCAGCGCGGCGGAATAGATCATGTCAAGCAGGCGCTGCGGCTGGAAGCCATCGGCCCCGTCCTCGTCCGCGCCGGGCAGCAGCGCCTGTTCGGTGAAGGCATCGACCGCCGCGACCAGTTGCCCCGAACCCGCCATGGCCATCGAACCCAGATAACCCGACGAGCGATCATAAAGCGCCAGCTGGATGATCTGGCGCGCGGCTTCGTCGCCGCGATAGCGCAGCGCCAGCACCGTGCCGGGCGCAAGCTCATCCCCGGCATCGAAAGCCTCGTGGAAGCGCGCGGCGGCGCGTTCGGCCTCGGCGGGGGGGACGCCATTATCGGCCAGCAGCCCGGCCAGCGGGCGCGGCGTCACGGTCTCGACGATCGTGTCGGTCCAAAGCGGCGTGCGCCGCGCGGCTTCGCGCAGCCAGACCGTGCCGGACACCACCGGCGCGTCGGGATCGCCCGGACGCGGCGCGGTGGTGGCACCGGCGCTGTCGGGGGCGGGCTGGACCGCGCGGGCGCGGCTGCGTTCGGCCTGAAACATGGCCAGTTCCTCGCGGGTCGAGGGCAGCGCGGCCACAAGCTGGCGGTCGGGGGTGCGCAGATCGGTTTGCAGCACGGCGACCTGGCTGGCACCGCCGCCATAGCCCGCGCGGATCAGCGCCTCGGGCGCGGGCAGGGTGCGCGCGCCCGAACCGGCATCGCGGCGGCTGCGGGGGATGAACATCGGATCACCCGGAATATCGGTGAAACCCGCGCCATGGGTGACGGGGGCGATGTCGAATTCGGCCTCGACCTGGGTCATCCGGGTGGTATCGGTCAGGCGCGTCCATCGCGCGCCGATTTCGGGCGCGTAACGCCAGCCGGCCAGCCCCCCCGCCAGCAGCACCACGGCGCTGATCACGCCGCCGCGCAACGCCGCAGTTTTGCGGCGGCGCTGCCGGGCGGTCTGGCCCATTTCCCGAAAGCGCGGATCGACCTGCATCCGCAGGTTACTTGATGATGCCGGTGCCGCCAGTGCCCGCGGCAAGCGCGGGGTCAATCAGGTTGGTCGCGGGTTGCAGCTGCGGGGTCTCGCGCGCGGGCGTGGTTGGCTGGATCACCGGCTGCGTGTTGCGCGCCTGCGTGGCACCGGCACCGCTATTGCCGCTGCGCCTGGCCACTGACCTGCCGGAGTTGTTATTGTTGAGGCGCGAGGCCGTCGCGCCAGGCTCGGTGCGCACGCGCAGGACGGGCGCGGGGCAGGTGACGCCCGGCGCGGTCACGATCTCGTGGAAAAGCGCCGGGCCGGGCGTGATGCTGCCCTGTCCGCTGCCGCGCGTCTCGTAATAGCGGCTCACGGCGCTTCGCGAGCCTGCGCCCCATCGGTTATCGATCTCGTCGGTATAGCAGTTCATCGCCGCCAGTTCGGTCTGGATCGCGGCCTCATATTCGCGGTTCTCGGGATCGAAACTGCCGATTTCAAGCAGGGTGACGAAGAAATCGGGGTCGATCTCGCGGATGCGGTCGCGGACCTCGCGCGGGACGCCCCTGGGGCTGCGCTTTTCCGCCGCCAGAAGCGAGGCCAGTTCCCCCACCACCACCGCAGGCTCGGCCCCGCCGCGGCCTGGGCTGGCCTGAACGGCTGGCTGGGGGCCGGGCGCGGTCCCGGTCGCGGGCGGGGTGACTTCCTCGGGCGAGATGGCGCGGATGACCAGAGGCTCACCGAAGGACGCGCCGGCCGGCAGGGCCGTGATCACCAGCGATCCCCCGAAACCCCCGCCTGCCCCTGACGGCGCGGTTTCCGCAGGGGCAGGGGCTTCGACCGATGACAGCCGCAAGCCGCTGGCAAGCAGCATGGCAAGGCGTTCCTGTTCGGGCGCTTCGGCGGCGGCATCGAAAGCGGCGCGCAGCGCGTCCGTGTCGCAGGCACCCGCCCCCGGTTCCAGCAGCCAAAGCGGGCTTGCCGCGAAACTGGCGCGCACCTGCCCCAGCCCCTGATCCAGCTTGTCCCAGCCGCAGCTTGCCGCCAGCACGATCACCGGACGCTTCGGCGGCTGGCCGGTCACGGCAGGCGCGGGCTGCATCGCCACGGCTTCGGGCGGGCTTTCCAGATAGATCAGCCGCAACGCGCCACCGGCTGCCGCCCTGATCGCGCGCTGTGCATCCGCCCCCGCGCCAAGCACCAGCGAATCGCCGGCCAGAACGGGCAGGGGGGCAAGGGCCGCGATCAGGGCACAGGCGGCAAGGTGGCGAAGGGGGCGCTGCATGGGCAAGGACTCCGGCTGGTTTCGCCCCTTGCTTTAGCAGAATGCGCCCCGCAATTGAAGCCTTTCTGCCGCCGCAGAAGGCACATCTGCGTCAGTGCGCGCCCTCGGTCTGGGCCTCTTCGCGGCCGAAGACGCGGTTCCAGCGGATCGAACTCCACAGCGAGACACCGATCAGCGTCGCCCCGCCCAGGCCGGTGATGACCTCGGGGATTTCGACGAAGGCCTGCAGGAACATGATCAGCGACAGCGCGATGATGGCATAGAACGCGCCATGTTCCAGAAAGCGGTAATGGGTCAGCGTGCCCTTTTCGACCAGCATGATCGTCATCGAGCGCACATACATCGCCCCGATCCCCAGCCCGATGGCGATGACGAACAGGTTGTTGGTCAGCGCGAAGGCCCCGATCACCCCGTCAAAGCTGAAGGATGCGTCAAGCACCTCCAGGTAAAGAAACGCGCCCAGACCGCCCTTGGCACCCGCCGCCAGCGTCTGCTGGTGATTGTCCAGAAAACCGCCCAGAACCTCGACCATCAGGAAAGTCACCAGCCCCCAGATCGCCGATTTGAAGAAGATCTCGGAGCGGATCGGATCAAGGAAATGCGAAAACGCCAGAATGGTCAGCAGGACCACCATCACCTCGATCCCGCGAATGGCCGAATAGCGCTGCATCTTGCCTTCGATCCAGGGCAGCCAGTGGACATCCTTCTCATTGTCGAAAAAGAAGCTCAGGCCGACCATCATCAGAAAGGTCCCCCCGAAGGCCGAGATCGGCAGATGCGCCTCGTGCATGATATGGGAATACTGCTCGGGCTGGGTGGCGGCAAGAACCATGGCCTGCCATGGCCCGATCCTGGCGGCGATGACCACGATCAGCAGCGGAAAGATGATGCGCATGCCGAAAACGGCGATCAGAATGCCCCAGGTCAGAAAGCGGCGCTGCCAG
>JAUNTV010000169.1 GCA_030538515.1 Paracoccus sp. (in: a-proteobacteria) | reverse complement strand
GGGCGTGATTTGATCGTGGCATACCATTGGCGCACCAGATCCGAGCGGTCCCAATCCACATCCGAGATGTAATCGAGGCATGAAAAATGCGCGGCGGCGGCGAAATCCGCGATGGTGAGCGTCGGGCCCGCCAGCCAGCGGCGCTGTTCCAGAAGCCCGTGCATATAGTCGATATGGGCCTTGATCGCGCCAAGCCCGGCTTTCACGATGCGCGAATCCGGGTAGCCGGTTTTCTGCACCTTTTTCCAGACGCGTTCTGTCAGGACGGGGCGGGTCACTTCGGCGTTGAACTTGTCGTCGAACCAGGCGCAGAGGCGGCGCATCTCGTAGCGACCGGCGGCATTGTCGGGCATAAGCGCCGGGCTGGCGACGGTTTCGTCCAGATATTCGCAGATCGCCTGGCTTTCCGCCATCAGCATCCCGTCGAGGCGCAGGACCGGGATCTTGCCGGCGGGGTTGCGACGGAAGAGTTCGGGGCCCTGTTCCCAATAGCGTTCCTCGACCAGTTCGACCTCGATCCGCTTTTCGGCCAGCACCAGCCGGACCTTGCGCGAATAGGGGGAAAGCGGCGTGTGGTAAAGCCGCGCCGGCTGGCTGGCCGGGGCGCGCGTCGTGGCGGGGCTGGGGGCGTAACGGTCGTTCATGGGCCGGTGATACGCGAAGGTGGACGGGCGTTTCAACTCTGCGCGATCCGTGCCGGCAAAGCTCTGCCTGCATTGCCCCCGCTGGCATGGGGCGCTATGTCATGGGCGCAGGCAGGAAAGGGCTGGAATGGCATATAGCGTCTTTATCGATGGCGAGGCCGGCACGACCGGTTTGCAGATCCGTGACCGGCTGGCACGCCGCGACGATATCGCGCTGATCCGCATCGATCCGGCCTTGCGCAAGGATGACAACGCCCGCCGTGCCTGTTATGAGGCCGCCGATCTGGCCATCCTGTGCCTGCCCGATGATGCGGCGCGCGCCGCGGTGGCGCTGGCGGCTGATCTGCCGGTGCGGCTGATCGATGCCTCGACCGCGCATCGTGTCAATCCTGACTGGGCTTACGGTTTCGCCGAACTGGATGCGGGCGCGCGCGGGCGCATCGCGGATGCGCGTCTGGTCGCCAATCCGGGCTGTTATGCCACCGGCGCGATCGCGATGATCCGCCCGCTTCTGGATGCCGGTCTGATCGGCCCGGAGGAAGGCCTGTCCGTCAATGCGGTCTCGGGTTACAGCGGCGGCGGCAATGCGATGATCGCGGAATTCGAGGCGGGCGATGCCGCGCCGCAATTCCTTTACGCGCTGAGCCAGAACCACAAGCATCTCCCCGAGATCATGGCCATGACCGGGCTTGGCGTGCAGCCGGTCTTTGCGCCCTCGGTCGGGAAGTTCGCGCAGGGCATGGCGGTATCCTTGCCGCTGCATCTGGGCGGCGCGCGCACGCTGTCGTCGCTGCACGGGGCCTTGGCCGCGCATTACGCGGGGGCCGAATTCGTGCGCATCCGCGAGGCCGAGGAGATCGGCGCGCGGCTTGATCCCACCGCGCTGAACGGCACGAACATGCTGGAAATCTCGGTCCACGGGGATGATGCGGCGGGGGCTGCCGTCATCGTGGCGGTCCTGGACAATCTGGGCAAGGGGGCGTCAGGCGCTGCGGTCCAGAACCTGAACATCATGCTTGGCATCGACGAAGGGGCGGGGCTGTGAGCGGCAAAAAACCGGTTCTTCTGTGCATTCTGGATGGCTGGGGCATATCCGACCGGCCCGAACAAAGCGCGCCGGATCAGGCGGCGACGCCCAGTTTCGACCGGCTGATGCGCCAGTGCCCCCATGCGACGCTGACCACGTTCGGCCCCGATGTAGGCCTGCCGCGCGGCCAGATGGGCAATTCCGAGGTCGGCCACACCAATATCGGCGCGGGCCGCGTGGTGGCGATGGATCTGGGCCAGATCGACCTGGCGATCGAGGATGGCAGCTATTACGAAAACACCGGGCTTGGCGATTTCATCGGCAAGCTGCGTGCCAGCGGCGGCACGGCGCATCTGATGGGCGTGGTCTCGGACGGCGGTGTGCACGGGCATATCCAGCATCTGATCGCCTCGGCCCGCGCGGTCGCGGAAAAGGGCGTGCCGGTGGTGATCCATGCCATCACCGACGGGCGCGACGTAGCCCCGAAATCGGCCATGGGCTTTGTCACGGAATTGCAGGGCAACCTGCCTGATGGCGTGCGGATCGGCACCGTGATCGGGCGCTATTTCGCCATGGACCGCGACAATCGGTGGGAACGTGTGGGCCGCGCCTATCAGGCCATGGTCGCGGGGCAGGGCGATTTCGCCAGCACCGACGCGGCAAACGCGGTCGAGGCCGCCTATCAGCGCGGCGAGACGGATGAGTTCATCCAGCCCACGCTGATCGGCGGCTATGGCGGGGCGCGCGATGGCGACGGTTTCTTCTGTCTCAACTTCCGGGCCGACCGCGCGCGCGAAATCCTTTCGGCCATCGGTCAGCCCGATTTCAGCGCCTTTGACACCGGCCTGCGCCCGAAATGGGCGGCGGTTCTGGGCATGGTCGATTATTCCGCCACGCATGATCTTTTCATGAGTGCCGCCTATCCCAAGCGGCAGGTGGTCAATACGCTTGGCGCATGGGTCGCGTCCAGGGGGTTGCGCCAGTTCCGGCTGGCCGAGACCGAGAAATACCCCCATGTCACCTTTTTCCTGAATGGTGGCAAGGAAGCGCCAGAGCCGGGCGAGGACCGGCATATGCCCTCCAGCCCCAAGGTGGCGACCTATGATCTTCAGCCTGAAATGGCGGCGGATGAGGTCGGCGACTGGCTGGTGAAGGCGATCGAGGACGCCTATGATCTGATCGTGGTCAATTTCGCCAATCCCGATATGGTCGGCCATACCGGCAGCCTGCCCGCCGCGATCCTTGCCTGCGAGGCCGTGGACCGCAATCTGGGCCGGGGGCTGGCGGCGCTGGAACGCGCGGGCGGGGCGGCGGTCATCATCGCCGATCACGGCAATTGCGAAACCATGATCGACCCGGCGACGGGCGGGGCCCATACCGCGCATACCACCAACCCCGTGCCGGTCATCGTCTTTGGCGATGCCAGCGCCAGCGGGTTGCGCAGTGGTGGGCGGCTGGCCGATGTCGCGCCGACCGTGCTGGATCTGATGGGGCTGGACCGGCCGCCCGAAATGACAGGCCGCAGCCTGATCGAGCGCGCATGAGCGCCCGCCCCCCGCTTCTGGCCGCGCTTTTCCTTTCGGCTGCCCTTGCAGCCCCGCTTGGCGCGCAGAATGCGGGTGATATCCCCCTGTCCGAGACATCGGCGGCCGAAGAAGCCGCCCGCGCCGCCTTTCTTCTGCGCGAGGCGACGGGCCGGCTGGAACAGGCGCTGAGCCAGGATGATCAGGTCGCCGCCCTGGGCGATATGATCCAGGCTTACGAATCGGGCCTGTCGTCCCTGCGCGCGGGGCTGCGTCAGGCCGGCATCCGCGAGCAGCAGATCCGCGCCGAATGGGAGGTCCGGCGGGTCGAGCTTTCGGGCATCATCGGCACCATGCTGGCCATGCAGAAATCGCCCGAGACCCTGATGCTTCTTCACCCCTCGGGGGCCGAGGCCACCGCGCGTTCGGGCATGATCCTGTCCAGCGTGGCGCCGGGGCTGCGCGCCGAGGCCGACCGGCTGAAATCCGGGCTGGATGAGATCGGCGAGGTCCGCAAGCTTCAGGAAGATGCCGCCAATACGCTGGCCGAGGGGCTTTCGCGTGTGCAGGAAGCCCGCCGCCTGCTGGCAAGCGCCGTGCAGGACCGTTCGACCATGCCCGCGCGCTTCGCCGATAATCCGCAGGAATTGCAGGCGCTGGAACGCTCGGCTGCGACATTGGATGCCTTTGCCGAAGGGATCGCGGGGATGGAATCCGATGTCGGCCCCCCCATGGCCGATTTCGAAGGCGCGCAGGGGTCTTTGCCGATGCCGGTTCTGGGCACGGTGCTGCGCCATTACCGCCAGCCCGATGCGGCCGGGATCGAGCGCCCCGGCCTGGTGATCGCCACCGCGCCCGCGGCTCTGGTGTCCGCGCCATGGCCCGCGACGATCCGCTATCGCGGGCCGCTGCTGGATTACGGCAATGTGACCATTCTGGAACCGGCCCGCGATCATCTGCTGATTCTGGCCGGCATGGCGCAGGTCTTTGGCGAGGTCGGCGATGTGCTGGCGGCGGGGGAACCCGTGGGGCTGATGGGCGGGACCGAGCCATCGGCACAGGAATTCGGCATTGATTTCGTGGTCAATGCCGCCACCGGCAGGGATGCGGACCGCAGCGAAACGCTGTATCTGGAACTCAGGCGGGGCAAGGAAACGCTGGACCCGGCAGAGTGGTTCGTGCTCAACCATATCGTTGAAGGCTCGCGCGGTCAGGCCCCTGACGCGCCGGATGAACAGGCAGAAGAACAGGCGGAGACGCAATGAAGCATTATCTGATCGCAGGCATCGGTGGCACTCTTGCCGGAATTCTGCTGACAACCTCGCTGGCCGGGCCGATCGCGGCGCAGGCAAGCGGCGGCAATGAGGCCGTCTATGAGCAGCTCGACCTGTTCGGCAATGTCTTCGAACAGGTCCGCAGCCAATATGTCGAGGAAACCGACCCGAAATCACTGGTCGAGGCTGCGATCAACGGCATGCTGCAATCGCTTGACCCGCATTCCTCTTTCCTGTCCGCCGATGCTTACGCCGATATGCAGACCCAGACGCGCGGCAGCTTCGGCGGCCTCGGCATCGAGGTCGGGCAGGAAGACGGGCTGGTCAAGGTCATCTCACCCATGGACGGCACCCCCGCCGCCGAGGCAGGCATCCAGCCCGGCGATTTCATCACCCATGTCGATGGCGAGCCGCTGATGGGCCTGTCGCTGGATCAGGCCGTGGACATGATGCGCGGCGAGATCGGGTCCGAGGTGACGATCACCATTCTGCGTCAGGGCGAACAAGAGCCTTTCGACGTCAAGATCATCCGCGACACGATCAAGCTGACCGCCGTGCGCGGCCGCACCGAAGGCCATGCCGTCGTGCTGCGCATCGCCACCTTCAATGATGAAACCATGTCCTCGCTGGAGGCCGATCTGAAAAAGGCGGTCGACGAATTGGGCGGCATCGACAATGTGACCGGCTTCGTCCTTGATCTGCGCAACAATCCGGGCGGCCTGCTGGATCAGGCGATCTATGTCTCGGACGCTTTCCTCGACCGGGGCGAGATCGTGTCGACGCGCGGGCGCACCGCGCAGGAAAGCGAACGCTGGAACGCCACGCCCGGCGATCTGGCGCAGGGCAAGCCCATCGTGGTGCTGATCAACCGCGGCTCGGCCAGTGCGTCGGAAATCGTCACCGGCGCGCTGCAAGATCACCGCCGGGCTATCGTGGTGGGGCAGAAAAGCTTCGGCAAGGGCTCGGTCCAGACGGTGGTGCCGGTGACATCGGACAGTGCCATGCGGCTGACCACGGCGCGTTATTACACGCCCTCGGGGCGCTCGATCCAGGCGCTCGGGATCAACCCCGATATCATCGTGGTCCAGCCCCCGCCCAAGCCCCGCACCGAAGAGGACGAGGCAGCGCCCCGCTCGCAGTCCAGCTTCTCGACATCCGAGGCCGATCTGCGTGGCGCGCTGAACAACGACAGCTATTCCGACGAGGAAAAGCGCCAGCTTGAACAGGAAGCCGCCGAGGTCGAGGCCACCGCCCGGCTGCGCGAGGAAGATTACCAGATGGCCTATGCCATCGACATCCTCAAGGGGCTGGCCGCGGTCGCCTATCAGGCCGGCGATGTTCCCGATCAGGCCCGTCCGGCGGTGACGGGCGAAGGCTCGGGCGCGGCTGACCTGCCCGAACCCGCGACCCAGACCCCGGCAAGGGATCTGCCGCGCATGCTTGATGACGGCAGCGATCCCGGCGATCTGGCCCCCGCCGAGGATGCGGCGGACCCCGCAAGCGAAGGCGCCCAATGACGCAGGGGAAGGGTGGCGCGAAGGAAGCACGGCTCGGCCCCTCGGGCCTGCCCTATCGCCCCGGCGCGGGCGTCGTGCTGATCAATGCCGACGGGCTGATCTGGGCGGGGGAACGCCTTGATTGCCCCGGCGCATGGCAAATGCCGCAAGGCGGGATCGACAAGGGCGAGACCCCCTT
>JAUNTV010000168.1 GCA_030538515.1 Paracoccus sp. (in: a-proteobacteria) | reverse complement strand
AGGTGACGACCATCTCGACCCGCCAGTTCGAGGAAATGGCCGCCCGTTCGCGCGGGGCGGGCCCGGTGGGTCAGGCCGACGGGCAGGCGCCCGTTCAGCCGCTGATGCCTGGCGATACCACCGCGCCGGAAGGCCCCGATCTGGCGCTGGATACGCCCGACCCGGACAGCAATGTCGCGGTGCTGCCGGTGCCGGGCGCGGCATCCGATCCCGTGCCCGATCTGAGCGATGTGCAGAACCAGACCCCGCCGGTCGATGTGGGCACGAGCGCGCCCGACACGACCCGCCCCCCCGTCACCGAACCCGCGCCGCAACTGCCGGGCAGCGATACCGTGCCGGAGACCTCGGTTCCCGATGCGCCGCAGCCGCCCCGTTCGGAACTGGCGCTGAACAATTCCGCGCGCCCGAACACGCGCCCTCCCGGTCTGCGCGAGGCTGCCCTTGCCGCCCGTCAGGCCGAACAGGAAGCCGCCGCCGCAGCCGAGGCCGAGCGTCTGGCCGCCGCACTCGCGCGCGAGGATGAGGCCCGCCGTCAGGCCGATGCCGCAGCCGCCGCCGACCGCGACCGGGTGGCGCGGGAGGCCGAGGCCCGCGAGGCCGCTGCCGGTGACGAGGCGCTTCTTCCGGCCGAGGCCGCGGCCGAGGCAGCACGTCAGGAAGCGGCGCGTCAGGAAGCCGCCCGCGCCGCCGAAGCCGAAGCCGAAGCCGCGCGCATCGAACAGGAACGCCGCGCCGAAGCCGAGCGCCAGGAACGCGAACGCGCGCTGGAAGAAGCCCGCCGCGCCGAAGCCGAACGTCAGGCCGAGGCAGAGCGCCTTCAGCGCGAAGCCGCCGAACGTCAGGAAGAAGCCCGCCGCGCCGCCGAGGCCGAACTGGCGCGCGAAGCCGCCCTTGCCGAGCGGCTGGCAGAACTCGAACGCCTTCAGCGCGAGGCGCTTGACGCCCAGGAAGCCATGCCAAGCCCCGTTGACGGCAATGCCCCGGAAGGTCCGGGCGAGGGCGGCGGTTCGGATGTGCTGACCGATGCGCTCAATGAAGCCGGGGCTGCGGCCATCGATCCCGACCAGCTTGACGATGCGCTTGCCGATGCGATGGGCCGGACGCGGCCCTCGGAAATTCTGCGCGATACCAGTGTGGCCATCGCCACGGTTCCCATGACAGAGGCCGAAAAGGATGTGTTCCGCCACGCGCTGTCGCAATGCTGGCCGCCCTCGGGCCTGTCGATCGAGGCCCTGGAAACCCGCGTCGTCGTGGGCTTCACCATGGGCCGCGACGGCATCCCGCATGTGGACAGCTTCCGCCTTGTCGGCGATCCTGAGGCAGACCCCGCCCGTATACAGGCCTTCGAGGCAGCGCGCCGTGCCGTGATGCACTGCACCAGGGGCGGCTATGTCCTGCCGGCGGATAAATATAACGAATGGGATGATGTCGAAGTGGGCTTCACCCCCACAGGCATTGGCAGGATCGATTGATGCTGCGTCTGGTGGCGATCCTGTCGGCGCTGATCGCGGTGGCCCCCGCCCTGCCTGCGCTTGCCCAGACCGGCCCCCTGCGCATCGAGATCACCGAGGGCATGGCCGCCCCCACGCCCATGCCCATCGCGCTGCGCTTCGAGGCCAGCGGGGATGCGGGCGCGCTGGCAGATGAAATCGCCGCCGTCATCGCCGCCGATCTGGCCAGCAGCGGGCTGTTCACCCTGACCGAACCCCAGGATGCCCCCGTCACCCACTTTGAACACCCCGTCGACTATCCCGGCTGGAAAGCGCTGGAGACCGAGGCCCTCGTGACCGGGCAGGTGGCCGAGGCGGGCGACAAGATCATCCTGCGCTTCCGGCTGTTCGATATCTATGCCGGTCAGCCCCTTGGCGACGGCATGCAGTTCGACGCGCCGCGCAAGGGCTGGCGGCGCGCGGCGCATAAGGTCTCGGACCAGATCTACAGCCGAATCACCGGCGAGACCCCCTTCTTCGACAGCCGCATCGCCTTTATCGGCGAAAGCGGGCCGGCGACGGCGCGGCTCAAGCGGGTCGGCGTGATGGATTCGGACGGGGCGGACGTGAAATGGCTGACCGCTGGCGACGATCTGGCGCTTTCGCCGCGATTTTCGCCCGACGGGCGCACGGTGCTGTTCACCAGTTTCGCCAGCGGCATCCCCCAGATCGTGGCGGTGGATGTGGAAACGGTGACGCCCTATCGGCTGACCACCGATCCCCGCGCGATGAGCTTCGCGCCGCGCTACTCGCCCGATGGCCAGTGGATCGCGTTTTCGCGCGAGACCGGCGGCAATACCGATATCTGGATCATGAAGGTATCGGACCCCGGATTTTCCAAGCCGCTGACGCGGGGCCCGGCGATCGATACCGCGCCCTCATGGTCGCCCGATGGCCAGAGAATCGTCTTCGAAAGCGACCGCTCCGGCACATCCCAGCTTTACGTGATGCGCGCAGACGGGACCGAGCCGGTGCGGATATCCTTTGGCGAGGGTGGCTCTTACGGGGAGCCGGCATGGTCCCCGCGCGGCGACCGGATCGCCTTCACACGGCAGGGGGCCGCAGGCGGGGCCGCCATCGGGATCATGCGGCCTGACGGTTCGGACGAACGCCTGCTGACCGCAGGCGGGAATGACGGCGGGCCAAGCTGGGCACCGAACGGACGTGTGCTGATCTTCACACGTCTGGCCGGCGAAGATGATGTCCCCGGCTTGCATTCGGTGGACATCACCGGGCGAAACATGCGACCTGTAGCGCTGAACGACGCGGCATCGGACCCGGCCTGGGGCCCGCTGCTGCCCTGACGGAAAGGCCGGGGGAACGACAGATGCGCCTGACAGTAACGCTTGTGGCAACAGCGCTATGCGCCCTGGCCGGTTGCGACATGCCCGACGAAGGGCAGATCGCGCGCGCGCCGGTCAGCGATCCCTATGTCACCACCGCCGACGGGGGGGTGGTCTATCAGGGCAATGTGAACCGCCCCGGCTCGCGCCTGCCGGGCGATGCGGGTGCCCTGCCCGGCCCCGATGCCGCTTTCGCCGCTGTCGGCACCACCGTCTATTTCGCGGAAGGTCTGGCCACGCTTTCGCCCGATGCGCGCGCCACGCTGGCCCGTCAGGCGGCATGGCTGGCCCAGAACGGCACCGTCACCGCCATGATCGAAGGCTACGCGGATGAGCCGGGCACACGCGAATTCAACCTTGCGCTTGGCGCGCGCCGGGCGACCTCGGTTCGGGAATATCTGGTCGCCAATGGTGTCGAGGCCGGGCGCATCCAGACGGTTTCCCTCGGCAAGGAACGCCCCGCCGCGATCTGCGGCTCGGAAGCAGGCTGCCTTGCGCGCAACCGCCGCGCCATCACCATCGTCAACCTCGGGCAGGCGGGCATCTGATGCGGGCCTTCATGCTTGCCGCGCTTCTGGCCGCGCCGGGTCTGGCGGGCCATGCGCAGGACGGGGCCGGCATCGTGATCGATGACCCCTCGCTTGCCGGCGGGCTTGAAGCGACCATGCCCGACGCGGATATCTATGCCGTGCCTGCCTCGCTCGACGGGGCGTCGCTGGCGGATATGCAGGCGGCGCTGCGCGCGATCTCGGCGGACCTTCAGGCGCTCAGGGCCGAGCTTCTGGCCTCGGGCGCGGCAGGTTTCGCGGCGGCGGGCGGGGACGGGGCCATCGACCGCATGAACGCGATGGAGGCGCAGATCGCGCATCTGACCGACCGGACCGAGCTTCTGGCCAATCAGATCCGCCGCATCGTCGCGGACGGGACGAACCGGATCGGCGATATCGAGTTCCGCCTGTGCGAGATGGACCCGCATTGTGATCTGGGCGCGCTGATGACAGCCGAACTGGGCCGCTTCGGGACCGGCGCGCTGCCCGGTGGACCCGCGCCCGGCAGCGCGCCGCCCGCTTCCGATATCAGCGCCATGCCGCTGCCGCCGCTGGAAAGCACCGCCGCCCCCCAAGCCCCCCCGACCGAGGAAGAGGCCCGCGAATTCGCGCTTGCTCAGGCGGCGGTGGCGGCGGGAAACTGGGCGCAGGCGATCGAGGAACTCGACCATCTGGCAAGCGCCCATGCGGGCGGGCCGCTGACGGCGGATGTGCTTTACCTGCGCGGCACGGCGCTTCTGGCCGATGCACAGCCGCAGGCCGCTGCGGAAAGCTGGCTGATGGCCTTTTCGGCGGCTCCTGACGGGCCGCGCGCGCCCGCCAGCCTGCTGGCCCTGGCGCGCAGCATGGCGGCGCTTGGCGCAGCCGGGGATGGCTGCCCCTATCTGGCCGAACTGACGCGCCGCTTCCCCGACGCCCCCGAAACCGCCGAGGCCGCGCCCGCCCTTGCCGCCTGCCCCGAGGGGGAAGGTGCCGACTGATCCCGCCCGCATCCCGGCTGCGGGTTTCGCCGCGCTCGACCTGCTGGCGGGCGATCTGGACGGGCTGGGGATCGCGCTGTCGGGCGGGGGTGATTCGGTGGCGCTGATGTATCTGGTGGCCGAATGGGCGCAGGCGCGCGGCAAGCGCGTGGCGGCGGCGACGGTGGATCACGGGTTGCGGGAAGCCTCGGGCGCCGAGGCCGTGGCGGCAGGCGATGCCGCCCGCGCGCTTGGGCTGGATCACGCCATCCTGCACTGGGATGACGCGGGCACAGGCACGGGCAATCTGATGGACCGCGCGCGCCGCGCCCGCCTGCGGCTTCTGGGTGACTGGGCGCGGGCGCAGGGCCAGCCCGCCGTGGTGCTTGGCCATAACCGCGACGATATCGCCGAGACGTTTCTGATGCGCGCGGCGCGCGGCGCGGGGCTGGACGGGCTGGCCGCGATGTCGCCCCGGCGCATGGCCGATGGCATGCTGTGGCTTCGGCCCCTGCTGGATTTCGGGCGCGCGGAACTGCGTCTTTGGCTGGCGGGGCGCGGGATCGGCTGGATCGATGAGCCCAGCAATGAAAACCCCCGCTTCGCGCGCGCCCGCATCCGGCGCGCCATGGCCGATCTGGGTCTTGATCCGACGGCACTGGCACGTTCGGCCAGCCATCTCGCGCAGGCGCGGGACGCGCTGAATGCGGGGCTGGGGCCGGTCATCGGGGGCATGCGGGCGCATCTTGGCTCATTGCGCATCGGACGGGCGGATTGGGCTGCCCTGCCGCCCGAACAGCGCCGTCGGGTGATTCTTGCCGGGGTGGCTTTCGTCACCGGGCGCGACTATCCGCCGCGCGCGCCGGGCAGCGATCACGCGCTTGCCGGACTGGCGGCGGGGCGGCGGGTCACGCTGGACGGCGCGGTGCTGGACCCCGGCCCCGACCTGCTGATCCACCGCGAGGCAGCGGCGGCGGCACGTGCCCCTGCCGCTGGCCCGGTGTGGGATAATCGCTGGCAGATCAGTGGCCTGGCTCCCGGCGACCGCCTGCGCCCCCTTGGCGCGGATGTGGCGCGTTTCGACTGGCGCGGGGCCGGGCTGACCCATCTGGAAGCGCAGGCCCTGCCCGGCGTGGAACGCGGCCCCGCGCTGCTTTGCCCGGTGCTGGCCCCTCATGACGGGCTGGCCGCGCGCGCGCTTCGTGATAAGATCACTTGGGTCGAATCCCGTTTAGGCATTGAACCTCGTCCCTGAACCCCTATTTTCACGGCAAACAATCCGCCGGAGGAGAGCCCTTTGGGTAATACGCGCAATATCGCCTTCTGGGTCGTCCTGTTCCTGATGATCCTGATGCTGTTCAACCTGTTCAGCGACGGTGCCTCACAGGCAAGCAACGGCCAGCTCAGCTATTCGGAATTCGTCGAGCGGGTGGAAAAGAAAGAGGTCTCCAGCGCCGTGATCAACGGCGAGGAGGTCCAGTTCCGCACCACCGACGGCAAGCAATTCACCACCATCCGCCCCCAGGGCGAGGAAATCGCCAGCCTCATGATCTCGAACGGGGTCGATGTCAGCGTCAGAAAGCAGCAGCAATCGGGCTTCATGTCGTTTCTGGGTGTCTGGCTGCCCTTCATCCTGCTGATCGGCGTCTGGATCTTCTTCATGAACCGCATGCAGGGCGGCGGCAAAGGGGGCGCGATGGGCTTTGGCAAGTCGCGCGCCAAGCTGCTGACCGAAAAGCACGGGCGCGTGACCTTCGACGATGTGGCCGGCATCGACGAAGCCAAGGAAGAACTGGAAGAAATCGTCGAATTCCTGCGCAACCCGCAGAAATTCAGCCGCCTTGGCGGGAAAATCCCCAAAGGCGCGCTTTTGGTCG
>JAUNTV010000167.1 GCA_030538515.1 Paracoccus sp. (in: a-proteobacteria) | reverse complement strand
GACCGTCGCATGAACTCCCCCCACCCGCGAGCGAGCCAGCCAGCCAGCCAGCAGCCAGCCCCAAGTGCCTGCAACGCACTGGCCAGACAAATAAGGCCTGCGCAAGAATACTACCATACATGTGTGCTGCCATGCGGGTATGGTAGTATACATATATACCACTATGCACATATACTACGATGCACGGCAATTCTCATCCCGCATTAGAATCATGGCGCCGCGTTCAATATCTCATCATCGCCCATCAAAGAAAGCGCGGCCGTTCCTGCCGGAAAGTGAGTCTCGAATCGTTGGGTATGGCCAAGTCAACCGCCCCTTAAGCGGAGCCGGGGGATAGCAGGGTCAAGGCCGTCGCATAACGATTTGTCGCCGCACCAGTTTCGATCGAGCTGCGTACGAGGTAGTTTCGCATCAGCTTTTCAACATTATGAGCACCCGCAAACTGGGCCATATTGTCCGTGCCGAACATCTTTGCAGCCGCCGCCTTGAACTCTTTCAGCTGCCGATCAATTGGAAGCTTCCCATAGGAGCTTCCGAAGCCAAATGCCCCCTCGAACACTTTGCGAAGACGGGAATTTCCTAGAACCTCATACCATTTTGTATCATTGGTGGAACTGCGGTCGGCCATGCCAGCAAGCTCGCGTCGGGCGTTCAGCGCAAGGCGAAGCTTATCGTCACTTTCTCCGACACGTGCCTCGAACTCTCGTTCGACATATCTGGAAATAATTCCATCCGCGAAACCAGCCTTCGAGATCATGTTTTCCGAACCTGCACCCAAGCCAAAGCTTTCCGCAAGCCGAAGGTAGCTTTTATCCGACAAACGGTTGGCCAGGCTGCCTTTGTCAGAAAGATCACTTTCTAAAATCTTTCGAATAAAAGCCTTATTTGCAAGATCCCCCTGCAGGCCAAACGCGCCGAGTGTCACCTTCAGCATCCGATAATCCGACAGAAGATCATCCGCCGATTTCACCGATCCGATATTCTTTCGAAAATGGGCGGCCGAGACCTTCACTGCGCCCTCATTGGCGACCAGTTCGCGCTGCCGGTCCCCAGTACGATTGAGAAATGCCCAACCAGCCAATCCTCCGCCGCCAGTAAGAACGCTGAAGCTCATGATCTCACCGCCATCAATCGAGCCTCGCGCGGCAGCAGATCTCTGAGGGCGCGAAGACAGCGATAGTAATTTCCTTCCAGCACGCCTGCCGTGGCATTGGTTAACAGGCGACGACTATCCCTATCATCGAA
This sequence comes from Paracoccus sp. (in: a-proteobacteria), assembly GCA_030538515.1. GTDB lineage: Bacteria > Pseudomonadota > Alphaproteobacteria > Rhodobacterales > Rhodobacteraceae > Paracoccus. The sequence continues at coordinate 5,034 of JAUNTV010000167.1, read as the reverse complement.
AACCAGAGTCAACTTCTCAATGCCGGTCAAGAGAACAAGTCGCCCTTCCTCTGCAGGGCGATCACCAGAAAGGATGAGCTGTGTTTCATAACATGCACGGCTGACCGGTGTTGTCGCGTCACCGGGATGGATAGCATCCCGAAGGCGCAGAATATTGGCATTCGGCGATCGCACTGCAATCCGTGCCCGACGATCACCGTTCTCGATAACAGCACCGTTGATCAGAATACGCTCATTCGGCGCAAGCTTCAGGACCAGACCACTCATTCCCCACCCCTGCCGCGAAGGCCTTTCATGATATTCAGATTAATCTCGATCAGAGAGGCAACATCACCAGATCCGGTCAGGACACGGTTTCCATGCCGGATCGAATACATTGCCAGCGAAAGAAGATTGCCCTTGACTTCAGCCGGAAGTGCGTTTCCTTCATGAGAAAGATCCGCGGCCAGTTCGGTCCAAAGCTGCGTATTGTCGACGACTGCCTTTGCGGCGCTTCCGCCCTTGTCATTTACGGCTACCGATTGAAGCGCGCGCGTGACGCGAGCGAAAAGTTCATATTCGATTTCGCGCGGTGCTTTCGATAGAGGCGAGCCATAGCGACCCGCATGGGCAATATTTGACGCAAGCACAAGGTCATCCTGTCTGATAAAGGGGGAACCGGGGCGCCAGCAGCGCCCCGGTCAATTTATTAACCCTGGAACAGCGACAGCAGCGATTTCGGTGCCTGATTGGCAATCGAAAGCGACTGAATTCCCAGTTGCTGCTGGGTTTGCAGCGCCTGAAGCCGCGCCGATGCCTCTTCCATATCCGCATCGACGAGCGATCCGATGGCCGAGGTCATCGAGTCAGCCAGCTTCGAGATGAAGTTCGACTGAATCTCGATCCGCTTATTGGCCGAACCAAAGGCCGAGGCCGCGCCGACGGCCGCATTGATCGCATCTTCAACCTTCTTGAGGGCTTCATCCCAGTCAGTGATGTTGGTAAGGTCCATGTCCTCCAGGTCAGTCATCGCCTGCACGGAACCACCAGTGACACGCAAGTCGGTGTCGGTCAGGTCAATATCGATCGTATCAGCGGTAACCGTCCCGTCCTGCGCGCGATTCAGCGCCGACAGGGCCTTGAAGGTAGACTCACCGTCAAATTCGTCGCCGTTGACAAGATTGATCCCGTTGAACTGGGAGCCCGCAACCGTCGTTCCGATCTGGGCTCTCAGATCATTGAAATCCTTCTGCAGCGTCGCACGGTCAAGATTACCGTCTTTCGCCGCGACGACCTTGGTCTTCATCTCCCCAAGGAGTTTCTGGACCGATTCGGCCGCGTTTGTGGCCGTCGAAATCGCGCCTGTTGCCAGAGCAAGGCTTTTCGAAACCGCCTTGAAGCTGCTGACGTCCGATTCCATCACTTTCGAGATGGCCCAGATCGCAGCATCATCCTTGGCCGAATTGATATCCTTACCCGTCGAGATCTGATCCTGAGTTTTCGACAGGCTGGCATTGATCCCCTTCAGGGTCTGCAGTGCGACCATTGCACCATTGTTGGTCAGAATGCTGGACATAGTGTCCTCCTTCATATGGCATTTGCCGTTTCATTTCCGGCCATTCTGACCGCGGGTATTCCCCAAGCGATTTTCTCGCCAGACCGGTTTAGCCGATCACAGGTTACGTTTCCCCTAACGCGCCTGAAATTTCCAGCATCGCTTATCTTGCATTTTATCTAAAACCGACCGAGTGCAGCACGCGCGTTCGTGACCGGCTGGGGCTTTCCCCGGTCATCATAGGTCTTGATATTTCGCGCATTCATGCTGGCTTTCTCAATCAGAGCGCGCGCATCCGCGATGCCGTCAGCGGCAGCCTGCGCCATGCCCGCCAGCCGTGCGAGACCCGCCTGCATCTCTGTATCGATCAACTCGGGGCGACGCTTGGCGCGCGCCTCAAGCGCCGCCAGATGGCGCAACGCTGCCTCACTGTCGCCATTGATCAGGGCGGCCGCTGCCTTTTCCAGAAGCCTGTTCGAATCAGCCATTCTGCCCAACCTTCAGCCCGAGGTTGATCGATGATGCCAGCGCCGCCGCATATTCCCGGTTGAGAAACGAGGAAAACTGCTCCTCGCCGATCCCGCCCGAAAATTTTCCGCCGCCTGGTTTCGGCACAAGATGAACCATCATCTCCTCAAGAAACGCCGATTCAAGGCGTTTCGCGGGAAGCGTGGCATTTGAATAAATTTGAGGTGAGTTTTCGATACGCATCCTATTCTCCGAATCGGAACATTTGGGCAGAATATTTGACAGCGGTAAATATTTGGTAACCTGCCTGAGATATTCCTGAGCCCATGGATATGCGAATCGCCCTCTTTTCTGTGACCGTTCCCGGCTCTGCTCCGGCGCATCTTCCCGACGGGGATTCGGGGTTCGAAATCTGGCTTGACGGCACCGTCCCACAGCCCACCCGCAGGGGTGATGCCGCCGATCTGCCTATGCCCGGCGATCACGCGAATCCGGGTGAAGCAATGGAAACGGTGCGCGCGCCAACGCAGGATGATCGCCCGGCGCATATTGATGAAACCGATCTGCTTGCACCAATGCCGACTGCGCCACAGGCCCTCGCCCCGCCATCCACCGGCAGCGAAAGCCCGGCACGACCCGACAACGACAATGAAGCCCCGATTATGTCCGGGCGCCCAAGGTCGGCAGAATTTCCAAGCAATGATATCGACCATGCGCCTTGGCCTGTCCCCCATCCGGGGGGCGATGTGTTGACGGGCCTGCCTGCGCATGTGCCGATTGTCAGCCCATTCACAGGGGGCGACGCCCCTGCCAGCCCAGCCGAGCATGATAGCCGGGAATTGGCGCAGCCCGTCCCCTATCGGGAGCGGTCCGATAGGCCGCCGGGACCAGATCGGCCGCTGCCGGTCCTTGCGACCCCTCCGCACCCCGAGCTGGTTGAGAAAAGCAACCCATGGGTAGCCAGTTCCCTGCAAGCGGCTTTGCCGGCAATGGGAGCTGCTGCCATGACGCCTGACATTCAGATCACCATTTCCGATGAAACGCCCCGCCCTGATGTTCCACAGGCAGGCCTGCGTTTGCACGATACGCCGCAACCTTCGGCATCAGGCAGGTTGGACCCCGCCCCGGACAGCGTGGCATTCAGGGCTGAGCCTGGTCGGGCAGATGTCGGGAAAGATCGCGACCCGGGCAATGTCGAACAAGGGGGCCGCAATCCGGGCCAGGAATATCCCGCTCGGGGCAACGATATGCTGCCTCGCTTTATGCACAGCGCAAAGGTGGATCATGCCCGCCCGCTCATCGCGGACAGATGGCCGATCAACAGCGTCGCTCTCTCAGGCGGGGATCAGAAGGTCATGGCACCGGCAGATCTGCCGCCTTCGGCGATTTCGACACTCCCCCAGGAGGAACCGCCGGCGGGGACGGTGCCGCTTCGCACTATGCCCACCCCGGTGGCCGAGCAACCGGATGAAGCCCGCACCCGCATGCAGACCGCTGCGACTGATCGCAATGAGGCTTCCCCGATTCTGCGGCCCAGCACTCGTGACACTGTTCCCGCCGATCTGCCCGATCATCGAGGGAACGTGCCGACCCGCCAGTTGCAGACAACCGGCGAGAATGGCGATCCGCAACGGCCCGCCACCACATTCATGCGACCGCTTGATGTGATCGAGCCATCCACCGTTACCGCATTCGACAGATTGCCTGCACTTGCGCCGCCCATATCGGACAGGGCCATCAGCGTACCGAATGCTGCGGCATCCACCCCCGCCCCCCCATCACCGGCCCTGCAGCTGTCACAGGCGATTATCCGGTCAACGCCGGGCAGCGGGCAGACAGAATTGACGCTTTCACCGGAGGAACTGGGGAAGGTCCAGTTCGGCATCCGCAATATCGACGGGCAGTTGACCATCGCGATTACCGCTGAGCGACCCGAAACGCTGACCTTGCTGCGTCGACATGCGGAATTGCTTGCCTCGGATCTCGCGCAATCGGGAATGGGGGATGCCGCATTGGATTTTGGCGGCGCAGGTCAGGGCCGCGACCGCCATGCACAAGATCTGCGCGAAGCGGCTTCTCGCAGAAGACCAACCGGCGGCGACATGGCAGAATCACCAGCCGTGATGCGCCCCCCCGACCGGCTGGCGGGCGTGGTTCATGGCAGCCGCTTGAATATCCGGCTTTGAAACGTGATGAGACAGGAGAGTGAAAGATGGTGACTGGCCCCGCAACGGTTTCAACCCATACCCAAAGCACAGGCACCAGCCAGAATCAGGCGCAAGGCAAATCAGGCTTTGCCGGCGGAGATTTCGAAACCTTTCTGAAAATGCTGACCGCGCAGATCCAGCATCAGGACCCCCTCAACCCGATCGAGGGCGCAGATTTTGCCGTTCAGCTTGCCACTTTTTCAGGTGTCGAGCAGCAGGCGCAAACCAATGCCCTGCTGAAGCAACTGATCAATGCGCAGGGCGGTCAATCATTGTCGTCCTATGCCAGCTGGATCGGCAAGCAGGTGCGCACGACGGGGCAGGTCTATTTCGGCGAAAACCCCGTGACGATGGATATCGCCCCTGATTCGCGGGCCGACAAGGTGCTGCTCGTCACTATGGACGTTTATGGGCGGCGCATATCGTCCGAAAATATCGGCACAGGCTCGGGGCTGGTCGACTGGTATGGGCAAGATGCGCAGGGTGAACGGCTGCCCAAGGGAAAATACAGCTTCGTGCTGGAGAGCTATCGTGACGATACGCTGATCTCATCTGAAAAGGTGGCCGCCTATAGCGATGTGTATGAGGTGCAGCAGAAGAACGGGAAAATTCTGTTGATGCTTTCTGGCGGGATCACAGCCTCGCCCGATGAGGTCGACGCATTGGCCATCGGCGTCTGAATGACAGGGGGATCAATGCCCGACTCTGGTAAAGATGATGCCTTTGCACCATGCGGGGCATGGCGCCCAGGCTCCAAACCCAGCCAGGCTATTGATTTTACACGACCCTGCTGTTTCGCTTCCGAAAAACCGCGCGGGAATTGAG
>JAUNTV010000166.1 GCA_030538515.1 Paracoccus sp. (in: a-proteobacteria) | reverse complement strand
CCTGATGGCATCATCGCGCATCTGGATCAGGTTTTATGAGTCCGCAGCCTAGGCCCCGCGCCGGGCCAGAAAATCCAGCACCGATTGCGCCGCGCGCAGGCCGGGGGGTGGCCCGCCCTCGCCCAGACGCGCCATGGTCAGGGCCATGGCATCCAGTTGCGCGGCGCGACGGGCGGGGTTTTCGATCACCTCCATCAGCGCGCCCGCGATCCGGCCGGGGCGGCAGTTCCGGCCCAGAAACTCCGGCACGGCGCGGGTCTCGCTGACCAGATTGACCAATGTTACCGTATCGGTTTTCAGCAGCATCCCGATCAGCCAGCGCGACAGCGGCGCCATATCATAGGCGATCACCATGGGCACGGCATTGGCCGCAAGCTCAAGGCTGACCGTGCCCGAGGCCGCCAGCGCCAGATCCGCCGCCCGGAAGGCCGCGCGCTTTTCCTGCGCATCCTCAAGAACGATGGGCGCGACCGGCCAGCGTTGGGTCATCTCGCGCAGCATATGCACCACGCCGGGCACGGTCGGGATCACCACGCGCAGCTCGGGGATGCGGTCGCGCAGGCGCATCAGCGCCTCGTCGAAGCGGGGGCCAAGGCGCGCGACCTCGCCCCGGCGCGATCCGGGCAGGCACAGCACGACCGGCGCATCGGGCGCGATCCCATGGCCGGCGCGGAAATCATCGGCCTGCGTCTGCGAGGCGCGCTCCTCGGCCACGACGGGATGGCCGACGAAATCGCAGCTCATCCCGGCGGCCTCCATATAGGGTGGCTCAAACGGCAGAAGCGCCAGAACGTGATCGACCACCTTCGCCATCTTCGCCGCCCGCCCCGGACGCCACGCCCAGACAGATGGCGCCACATAATGGATCACCGGCCCCGCATAGCCCAGTTTCTTCGCCGCCGCCGCGACGCGCAGGCAGAAATCCGGGCTGTCGATGGTGATCAGCGCATCGGGCCGGGCATCGGCGATGGCGCGGGCGGTCTCATGGATGCGGCGCTTCAGATGGCGGTATCTGGGCAGCACCTCGGCAATGCCCATGACCGAAAGCTCATCCATGGGAAAGCGGCTGAGCAGACCATGCGCGGCCATCCCGGGCCCGCCGATACCGGCGAAACCGACACCGGGCGCCAGCGCCATCAGCCCCGACATCAGCGCCCCGCCAAGCTTGTCGCCCGAGGCCTCGCCCGCGATCAGAAACAGCTTCATCGCGTCCCCCCCCATCAGGGCCGGTTATGGTTGGCGGGTCGCGATCACCGCGCCCAAAGAAAAACGCCAGCGGCGCGCGCGCGTTCCATGACCTCGGCCCGGTCAAGCACGATCACGCCCCCGGCCTGCCAGGCGATCCCGGCCAGACCCGCGCGGGCCACCTGATCCACGGTATCGGGGCCGATGGCGGGCATGTCGATGCGGCGGTCCTGCCCCGGTTTCAGCGCCTTCCAGAACACGCCCCGCGCGCCATTGGGACGCGGGCGCATGTCGCGGTGCAGGGCGACGAAATCCAGCATCGCCCCGGTTCCCGGCAGGGTTTCCACGGCCAGACACAGCCCTTGCGCGACCACCGCCCCCTGCCCCAGATCAAGCGCGCCAAGCCCGGCCACGATTTCCGCGGCGCGGTCGGCATCGGCGATATCGGCGGCTGTGGGTTCGCCCAGAAGATGGCCGGGGCCGGGCACCAGATCGGGGCAGATATCGGCGGTGCCGGCGACGGTGAAGCCGGCCTCTTCGAACAGGGCGATGACTTCGCGAAGCGCCGCATCATCGCCCGACTGCATGGCCATCAGGATGCGCGGGACAAGGCTGGCGGTGCGCGGATCGAAGGCCTCGGGGTCGAGACGCGGGCGGCGCACGGCACCGGCAAAGGTGACGCGGCTGACATTCTGATCGGCCAGCCAGTCGAAGAAGGGCACCAGCCTTTCCAGCCGGAAGGTCTGATGCGGCAAGGGCGGCGCGAAGCCTTCCAGCGCGGCCACGACCGGATCGTCGAGCCGGGCGGCAAGGACCGGTGCCAGCGCGCCCTGTCCGGCGATGATGGCGGTGCGGCTCATAGCGGTTTCAGGAAGCTGCGATCCGAGGGGCCAAGGATGAAATCCAGCATTTCCGCCAGCATATCCCCGTTTTCGCCGCCCGCCATGGCCCGCGCGGTGTCACGCAGGTTGCCGTCATGCAGCGCGCCAAGCGCGGCGCGCAATTCGGCGATCTCGGCGCGCGAGGCCCCGCGCCGTTTCAGGCCGACAAGGTTCAGCCCGTCCAGATGCGCGCGCGGCCCCTGCACCAGACCGTAAGGCAGCACATCGGCGGTGACCATCGACAGCGCGCCGATCATCGCGCCGCGTCCGATCCTGACGAATTGGTGGATGCCCGAAAGCCCGCCGATCACCACCGCGTCTCCGACCTCGCAATGGCCGGCCACGGCGACCGAATTCACCAGCACCACGCCATTGCCGATCCGGCAGTCATGGGCGACATGGCAATTCGCCATGAACAGCCCGTCATCACCGATGCGCGTCAGCCCGCCGCCGCCTTCGGTTCCGGGCTGCATGGTGACATATTCGCGGATGCGGTTGCGCGCGCCGATTTCCAGCCGCGTATCCTCGCCCCGGAATTTCAGGTCCTGCGGCTCATGCCCGATCGAGGCGAAGGGCCAGATCACCGTCCCCTCGCCGATAAGGGTATTCCCGGCCAGCACGACATGGCTTTTCAGTTCCACCCCCGGACCAATGCGCACGCCCGCGCCGACCACGCAGAAAGGCCCGATCCGGGCGCCCGGCCCGATTTCGGCACCCGGCGCGATCACCGCCGAGGGGTGGATCTGCGGCTCAGCCATCCGCAGCCACCACCGCCGAAGCATCCATCATGGCGGTGAATTCGGCCTCGCAGGCCAGTTCCCCGCCAACCATGCCACGGCCCGCGAATTTCCAGATCTTGCCGCCGCCGCGCAGGGCGGTGACATGCAGCTCCAGCACATCGCCCGGCACCACCATGCGGCGGAACTTCACCTTGTCGATGGCCATGAAATAGGTGCGCATCCCCTGCCGGTCTGCCAGGCCAAGGCTGACGCCGACCACGATCGCGGCCGTCTGGGCCATGGCCTCGACGATGGTGACGCCGGGCATGATGGGCTGGCCCGGAAAGTGGCCCTGAAAATGCGGCTCGTTGAAGGTGACGTTCTTGATGCCGATGCCGGATTTATGGGGCACGATCTCGCGCACCTTGTCGATCAGCAGGAAGGGGTAGCGATGCGGAAGCATTCGCTGGATCAGGCCGATATCGGCTTCACTCGTCTGGGTCTCGGCCATTTGGCTGCCTTTCGCATGTTCAGGTCCGGTGCTAGCAAAGCGGGGGGCGGATTGGCAAGGCGCGCGCGCCTATTCGGGGCGTGACAGGCGGCGGCGGCCCTCGATCAGCCAGCCCGCCAGCATGGCCCCCGCGATCAGCACCAGCCAGCCCCAGGGCGGCAGCAGGGGACGGCGCGACAGGCCGGTGACGGTTTCGGTCCCGCGCTCGACCAGCCCGATCCACGGCCCCGAGACACCCTGCCCGCTTGTCGCCCGGCCCGGCTCGACACGCCTGAGACCGGGGATGCCATCCGACAGGGGCCGGACCACCCCGCCCGAGGCCCCGATCAATTCCGCAAGCGCGGCCGGATTGGCCACCGTGCGTTCGAATTCGCGCGGAAAGGCCGGGCCAATGGCGATGGCGCGGCTCAGATCGCCCTGACGCACCGTATAAAGGCCGGGCACGGGCGCGGGTATCTGCCCCTCGAAATAGCCGGGGCGGATTTCGCCAAGCTCCACCGTGATTTCGGTGCCGTCGGGGCCGGTGACGAGGGCGGGCGGATTGGCATCCAGCAGGCTGCGCCGCGTGATCTGCAGGGTCGCGCCGCCCGGACCTGCGGAAAGATCAAGCGCCTCTTCCTCAAGCTCGGGTTCCTTCATCGCCCAATGGGCAATGCGGCGCATCAGTTCAAGCTGCGGACCGCCCCCTTCGAAGCCGCGCCCCCAAAGCCAGAGCTGATCCGAGGCGATCAGCGCCACCCGCCCCTCGCCCTGCCGGCCAAGCATCAGAAGCGGGCGGTTGCCTTCACCGATCATGGCGACGGTGGCACCGGCTTCGGGGAATATCTCGATCATGCGCAGCCAGCGGCCCCATGTTTCGCCGGGTTCGGCGCTGCCATCTTCGGGCGGTGCGCCGGGCAGGTTCTCGGTCACCGGATGGCGCCGCCCTGCGGGCGTCAGGCGGGGCGTGAACGGTGTCTCGATCAGCCGCCCGCTTGGCCGGCCGGGCAGGATCTCGCCCAGATATGAGCGCGCGATGCTTTCGACCCCCGCGAATTCCGGCCCCGCCGCGACCAGCACGGCCCCGCCTTCTTCGACATAGCGGCGGATATTGTCGTAATATTGCGGCAGCAGAATGCCGCGCATCCGGTAGCGGTCGAAGATGATCAGATCGAAATCATGGATGCGGTCAAGAAACAGCTCCTCGGTCGGGAAACGGATCAGCGCCAGTTCGTCCCCCGGCACGCCGTCGAATTTCTCGGGCGGGCGCAGGATGGTGAAATGGACCAGATCGACATTCACGTCCGATTTCAGAAGGTTGCGCCATGTTCGCCCGCCGGGGTTCGGCTCGCCCGAAACCAGCAGCACGCGCAGCCGGTCGCGCACGGCGTTCACGCTTAACGCCATGCGGTTGTTCAGCGTGGTCAATTCGCCCGGCGCATCGTCAAGCGACAGCAGCAGCACATTCGCCCCCGCAGCAGTGAAAGTCACCGGCAGATCGACCTGGGTTCCCGGCATGACGGCAAGGCTGTTGATCTCAACCCCGTCAAGGCTGACGCGAAGCTGGACGGGACCGCGCGCGGTCTCGGGCACCGCGCCCTCATCGGCGATATGGAAGCGGAAATTCACCGGCTCATCGATCAGCGCGAAACGCGGTGCTTCGGTCAACACGATGCGGCGGTCCCAGTCGCCCGGCTGGCCGGTCTGCAACAGATGCACCGGCGCGGGCGCGTCGGCCGGGACCGAGGCCCCGTCATGGGCCAGCCCGTCGCTGAGCACGATCACCCCCGCCAGCCGGTTCGCGGGTTCTTCGGCAATCGCGCGCGTCAGGGCGGCACCAAGCAGCGTGCCATCGGGCGCGTCACCGATGCTGATGCGGCGGATCTCGGTTCGGGGCCAGTCGGCAAGCTGCGCCTCGATCGCGGCGATGGCGGCATCACCCTGCGCGCGCCGGCCCGGCAGGGACTGGCTGGCGCTTTGATCATCGACCAGAAGCACGATATCGCTGAGCGGCAGCGTCGTGCCGCGTTCCAGCCCCGGCCCCGCCAGCGCCAGCGCGATCAGCGCCAGCGAAAGCGCGCGCCACCACGCCCCTTTCATTCCCCGCCACAGCCCGAGGGTCAGCGCCAGCACCGCCAGCCCGGCCACGGCAATCGCCAGCCATGCCGCCAGCGCCGCGCCGGTCAGGGGCGCAAGCACGGGATCGAATACCAGCCCGCCCCAGTTCATGGCGCGCCCCGTTCCTGGCCCTCGCGGCCAAGGCGTTGCAGGATTTCCTCGACATGAAGCTGGTCGGATTTGTAATTGCCGGTCAGCACATACATGATCAGATTGACCCCGAAACGATAGGCCATCTCGCGCTGCATCTCTCCCTCGCGACCTGCACCCACGGGAAAACGCGGCAGACCGCGGCTGTCCACCGCCCATGCCCCGGCCCAGTTATTGCCGCCCAGAACCACCGGCGATACCCCGTCATTGAGATTGACCGCGCCCGAGGCCCCCGCCTCGACCCAGACCTCGCCCTGTGCGAAACGGCCGGGCATATCCTGAATCAGATAATAGCTGCGCGTCAGCACATGATCTTCGGGCACCGGCTCAAGCGGGGGCATTTCAAGCGGGCCGATGAGCCGGCGCAGATCGGCTTCGCTGTCAGAGGCAGTGCCGGCGATATCGGCGTCGCGCGTGTCGATCAGGATCATGCCGCCGCCGCGCAGATAGCGGTTCAGCGCCAGATAGGCCTGCGCCGAAAGATTGGGCTGATCGGCGCTGATCGGCCAGTAAAGAAAGGTCATCAGCGTCAGATCGGCGGTTTCCAGATCGATGCCGACCGGTGGCGTCGGCTCGACCGTGGTGCGCGCGGTCAGCACCTCGGACAGGCCGGTCAGACCCTGGCGCGACACCTCGTCAAGCGTCTCATCGCCGGTCAGCACATAGCCCATGGCGAATTCGGATGCCGCGCGGGCCAGATCGGGGGCGATTTCCTGCGCCTGCGAAGGCGGCGCGGGAAGGGTCAGCA
>JAUNTV010000165.1 GCA_030538515.1 Paracoccus sp. (in: a-proteobacteria) | reverse complement strand
GTGCTTGCTGGCCTCGATCCCGAGGGTCGAGAACACGATCTGGGTGCTGGCGCCGTGCATGGTGGGCTTTTCCGTATAGCCGCCCTCCGGCTTTACGCTATGCAAAGGTGCCGATGTGCCAGCCTTCCAGCGCCGATAGATGTTCTCGATCATACGCTCCAGTTTCGATCCCCGCCCGCTGGCATGGGGATCGACAAGGCGCGGGTCGATGGCTGACAGCCGACAGTCATTAATGACAGACAGCAGGATATCGTCACCTTTCTTGACCGGCCCCTTGCGCGCCGCAATAGCCCGCATCCGCTGCGCCAGCGTGTTCTGATAGGCTTTGACCTCATCGCCCGGTTCGACAACCACAAGGTTGCGCTTGCCGCCCTTGAGCTTGGGCCGCGTTACGAATTTGTCGAGATCCTTGCCGGTCACGACATCCATAACCTGCCGCACCATCAGCGAGAGTTCCGGGGTGTTCACAAATTTCGAGAAGCGCGCCACCTCCTTATAGCCGCCATCGGGAAGCTGCTCCAACTCGGATGCGACTTCCCCAAAAGTGGCCGCCCAAGCATCGAAAGCCGCGATGCCACGATCCTCAAGCGCCTGCGGCTGCAAGAAGCGCGAGATCGAAAAAAGTTCGGCCATCGTATTCGTGATCGGCGTTCCCGACGCAAAAATCAGCCCGCGACCCGGATTGTTCTGATCGACCGTCCGGGTTTTGATAAGCAGGTCCATCGACGCCTGACTGCCCTGCGGGTCGATGCCCTTGATGTTCCCGTTCGTGGTCGCAAAGGAGAGCTTGCGGAACAGGTGGGCTTCGTCAACGAACAGCATATCCACGCCCATTTCATCGAAGGTGAACACCTGATCTTTGCCGGTATCGCTGGTCATTCTGGACAGGCGCTGTTCGGCCTGCTCCATGATTTGGGCAATCTGCTTGGCTGTGCTTGTCCCCTTCTCGGCGGCGGTATCGACACCGAGTTGCGCCGCGATGGACTTCAGGGCGCCCAGCGTAGCCTGCTGCTGGCCTCGATCCTTTCCCCTGTCTCCGGTTTCGCTCCCGGATTCGATCATTTCACGGAGATCGGCCAAGATGCCCTCAACCACCCGTGCTTTCGCCTGCGGGCTGGACGGGATCATCTCGAACGATGAATGGGTCATGATGATGGCGTCATAATCGCCAAGCGTGGCATCTGCGATAAACTGCTTGCGCCGATCCGTGTGGAACCTGCGCTCATCTGCAACCAGAATATTCGCCAGCGGGTATTGATGCTGGAACTCGGTTGCAAACTGCACAAGCATGTGGTTCGGAACCGCATAAAGCGGACGGCGGGCCAGCCCGAGGCGGCGCGCCTCCATGCCCGCGCCAATCATGGCACTGGTCTTACCAGCACCGACGCCATGCGCCATATAGGTGCTGCCCGCTTGCAGGATGCGCGCCACCACCGCACGCTGATGTGGCCGCCATGACCATGTTGCATTCACACCGGGGGTTGTCAGATAGCCGCCGTCGAACTTCGGCGCGACTTCGGCATTGAATGTCTCGTTATACAGCCCTTCGAGATCGGTGGCGCGCTTTTCGTCTGACCACATCCATTGCTGGAACTCGGCGCGCAGCTCGGCCGCCTTGTCGTTTGCGGCCTGCGTGGCTTCCTCATCCACGAAAGAGGTTGTGGTTCCGTCGCCGTTCTTCCGCGTGCGCGTAACCCGAATGGCCTTATTGTTCATCACAAGGCGCATCAGATCCGCGAATGGCAGATCTTCAGTTCCCCAGCGGTTGCGGGCGTCGGCACTGCTGTTATCGCCATCCACGGTCCAGATGCCCAGCGCCCGCTTGAAGCCGACATCAAGGCGAAGCCCCTTCGCGCGCGCAAACTCACCGTAGAGTTCGGCGGGGAACCAATGCGCTCCGACCGGAAGGGTAATCTCGGTGCGCGGAATCGGATCGGGCTGAACCGCCTCAAGCTCAGTGACATTCGAGTGATAGCGAGAATCCCGAGCCTCCGCCCGGCGCGCCGCGTCGAGTTTCTGGCGCACATTCCCCGACAGGTATTTGCTGCGAGTCTCGATTTCGCCGGTTTCGGGGTTTTCAAAAACCTTGCCGGCCAGTTCATCCATGACAGACCCGACGCTTCGCCCGGTCTGCTCCGCGATGCGGTCGAGATCAATGCGACCTGTTTCAGCCAGACCGTGCAGAAGGGCATCTTCGGGGGACGAAATTTTCGGAGCGGTCGAGCGTCTGACCGCATTTTCGGTAAAGACCAAGGTTTTCTCAGCGATCCCGGTCTTTTCATCATAGCGTTCGATGGCGCGAAGGCGGAAGTTCTCGGGGTCATCCGCGAAAGCATCAATGTTCGGATAGGTCTTGACCTCAAGATCCGCGACCTCATCTGGCCTGAAATCACCATCGCGATAGCCAGACTGCTCCATGGCCTGTTTGCGCGCCCGCGCGACCTGCGCAAGCGTGGCACCCTGTGCGATCATGGCACCGCCGTCGAAGCTACCCGGATCGAACGACATTCCGGCGGCGCGGGCATCTTCGGCGGCCTTCTGGCGCAGCCCCTCCATCTGCACCGAGGACGGGCGGCGATATGATTTGACAACCTTGTTGATCGGGCCGCGTTCGCTGACAAACCGATCATAGAGGCGGTTCAGTTCGACACGCGCCGGGCCTGCATCCTGATCGGACAGGTCTGCGGCATAAACTGCACGCAGCGCATCACGGATCGGAAGAAGCTGCTGGATCAGATCATAGGCGGCTTTGGCCATGCCGCGCGGGTTATCCTTGCTGCGGCGCTCAACCGCGCGCCCCTCGCGCCCGTCGAACTGCCATAGCTGGCCGTCCCGCAGATAATATGCGCCGGTCTTGGTCTCGCTCGACAGCGCGTCTCTTGGCGCCTCCACCATCTTCGCATCGGTCGCGTCTGACATGACGTTACGCGGCAGACTGCGCAAAGCCTGCCCGAGATCTGTGGCGAGATCGCTACCGTGGCGAGGGCGGACGCCGACCCGTGAGCGCCCCACAAGCGTATCAAACGCGCCCTGCTCACCCAGAACCATGCCCGGATTGTCGTGGAAATACCTGTTCACAGGCAGGTCAACAGTGCCGCCATCCTTATCAGGAAGTGGCATGGTGACGGATTCGCGCCACGCCTTGCTTGCCTCGGCCTCACCCGGCAAGCGCTTACGCAGAACCACAATATCGGTTGTGACTTGAGTTCCGTTTTCGCTGAACGCGGTATTCGGCAGCCGAATGGCGCCAACCAGATCGGCGCGATCTGCCAGATAGTCGCGCGCTTTGCTGTCCAGCTTGTTCAGGGTTCCCGCCGAAGTGACGAACATCAACAGGCCACCCGGACGCACAGCATCCATAGATTTTGCGAAGAAATAGTCATGCAGCATGAAGCCTTGCCGATAATCGGGATCAGCCTTGACTTGAGTGCGCGCAAAAGGCGGGTTGCCGATCACCAGATCGTAATAGTCCCGGACCATCGGCGTCTGGATGAAGTCGCCTTGGGATATCTGATGTTTTGGGTAAAGATGCGCCGCAATTTTTGCGGTAACGTGATCCAGTTCGATCCCGCGATAAGATGCGCTGATACCTCTGGGCATGGTCCCCGCAAACCCGCCAACACCCATACCCGGCTCGAACACCCGCCCGCCCTTGAAGCCGAGTTGCTGTGCAAGGCTCCACATCCCGCGCAAAACCGGCTCGGCAGTATAGAACGCATACTGGCTGGTGCGCTCAAGGGTGGCACGTTCTTCCTCTGTCAGAAGCCGGTCAAGATCAGTGGCGATATCCGGGAACCTGATCTTGCCTTCACTGTTCGGCAAAGCGGCGGCAAGCGTTCCCGCGCCACCATAGAGTGAAAGTGCCTGGCGTTCCTCGGCTGTCGCGGGGCGCTTCTCAGCTTCAAGGCGCCGCAGAACCTCAATCGCCCTGACGCTGTTGCGCGCGCGGGTTTTGTCGCCGCCCTTGGCGGCAATCCCTCCCGGCTCAATGACATGGTTGCGCGGGCCTAGTTGTTCATCAATTCGTCCAGCGCGTCCCGCATCACCATCTCGCGCAGCATCACCTGACCTGCGGGATCGTCCGTCGCCATCGGATCGTAGCCCAGCGCCTCGCTCGCCCGATCCACTGCTTCGTCCACCGCCGTCACCAGAGTACCGGCCTTCTGCATTTCCATTGCGCGTTTGGGCGCTTGCTCGATCAGAGCTTGCCGAATCTCGCTTCGCATCGTCGGATTCCTTTTGCTGCGCAGGCGTGTTCGTTTCAGCCTGCGGATGTGCTGGAGAATCGTCAAGGTCCTGCCGGGAGGCGGGCTGTTCTTGGGTTGGGATTGCGTCCAAAGCCGCGCGGACATCGGCGGGGCCATCCATCCCTTCAATATCGGCTCCGGCATCCTCCATCATATCTCGCGCGCCGTTATACCACCCGCGAAGGAAGCGCCGAAGCTGCGCCGGGGACTGGCCCAGATCATTTGCCATCGCGGTAACGAAGTCACCGAAGCGGCGCGCGCCAGCCTCGATATGGAAGACGGCCAGTTCAGTGCCAATCGCGATGATCTCGGGATCAATGCCGCTGTTGATCTGGCTTTTCAGCTTGGCCGAGAGCCGTTCGCGCAACGCGGCGGCGCGATCCGCACTGACAAGTTTGTTCTTGGCCCCATAGCCGGGTGCGCGCTGCGGGGCGCTTTTTTGATCGCCTTGTGCAGATCGGGTGACATTAGGCGGCGCTTGGATGCTATCGAATTGCTTTTCTTCTCTTTCTGGCGCGAAAGTTTTATTGATCGGGTTTTGATCCCCATCGCGCGCAGCCTCCTGCGACATCGATCGAACCAAAGCCGCCTGTCGCTGAATACGATCTTCAAGGCGCGCATCTGCTATCATGCCGCCATCACGCTGCGCTTCCATCGCGTGAAGATCCGCAACAGCCTGATCTCGGGTATAATCGGCGCTACCGGGCTGCGGACGGGGCGCGGGCTGTATTGCCGCACGGTCGTGGCCCTCAAACTGCGGGCTGACCGGTTTCGAAGTATCCCCCTCATCCAGCCATTGCCGAAATTGGACCACATTCATCTCACGGACGCCGCCAATTCGATCTGCGCCGCGCCCATCACTGAACCCGCGCTTGTAAAGGTCTATCGCTTCGGCTGCACCTTGCGTCCCGAGGATCACCTTGTGTTCGTCAAACTGACCGCTATCGACATCCTTCTGATCCACGATCAGAACAAAATCGCTCGCCTCATTCGGCCCCATGTAGAAATCAACATGGTCGCCATCGGCCCCGCGCGTGCCTCGAACATAGCCATAATGGGCGGGCATCTCGACGGACCATGCGCGCCCGTCCGGGCTGGTGCCGCCACGGGTCGCGCCCTTGGCATTTTCAATAGACAGATCAAGCCCGTTCCAGCGCGCATGGCCTTTCGGATAGTTTCCCGCCTCCTTCTGGCTGGCGGTCGGGTTCGTTGCAGCATCAGCCGCAGCGTTCGCGACTTGACCCGTCGCGGGCGGCACTGCCCGAGCATCGCGAACCCGGCGCATGATTTCGTCTCGGGTGGACGGCTCGGCACTGTCCCAGAACGGAACACCGGCTTTTGCTTGCGGGCCGAGCACACGCTGGCCGATGGTCGCGCGCTGATCTTTGGTCAATCCGCGCCACCAACGCTTGCCGTCAGCGGCTTCGTCCGAGATCGGCGGCTCCGGGATGCTGGCAAGGTCTGCGTCGATCTGGCCCGCGCGCGCAGGTGCGACTTCATCATTCAGATCGGCAGATCATGCAGCATGTCGTGACTTCGCCAGCGGGTAGGCAGTTTCAGGCGGATTTCGTGAATGGTTATGAAACAGCTGCCGTGACGCTTCACACAAGAATGGGAAACGCACCCTATGAAGAGGTGAATCTCGGCACAGGGACACCGGCATTGGGCGAGCGCGTCACGAGTATCGCGAGGCGAATGCGCCAACCGAATGCTGATCTTCCCGAGCCTGCTGAACTGGTCGCCCAGCTTGCGACACTCTACGGCGAACCGACTTGGCTCAATATTGACCGGTATAACGGCACATCGCTACAATATGTTTGGACGGCAAGCGGACAAATGCCCCCGCAGAACGAGCGGCCATGCGAGTTCAGGGGCTTTGAGAGCTACTCTTATAGAACTGACCGTTCTCTGGTCGATACCACCGAATGCCTTGCAATCCTGTCGATGTCATATGAAAGCCGAGCCGGGCAATCTATTGTCAGGTTCAACCTCACCGACTACCAGCTGCTGCGTATGAATATTGCCGAAACGGATCGGCAGATCAGCGACTATCTGGAAAGTAACAC